>JAHEBB010000551.1 GCA_024642575.1 Trueperaceae bacterium
ACAGGGGGTGGTTTAAATGATGCTTTACATGAGTTATATAGGATTGGTAGGGGTCGGGCTAAAAAGAGGCATGAGGCTTTGATTGCGATGCAAAAGAGTTTGAGTCAGCCGGGGTGGGAAGTGCCGTTTTAACCTTCCATATTTAATGTTAATTAATTCTGCTTAAAATGAGAAAGATTTGTCATCTATTGAGCATTCATGTTTGCAAAGTTTTGTCTGATTTGCCTAGTATTTGGATGGTCTTCACCTAACGACTTTTCACAAATTGCAATCGCCTGACGGTACAAAGGTTCTGCTTCTTCATAACGTCCCATGCTTTCAAGCAAAGCAGCTAAATTATTTAAGTGAATGGCATACTCAGGATGCTCTTCACCAACAGTTCGCTGTGACAGTTGTATAAGTTGTTCGAAAAGAGAAATCTGTAGTTCATATCTAGCAACTCGGTTAAAAGGGTCAACTTTTTTATAAAACCAATTAACATAGCTTTCAGTATCAATGATTTGCTTGTGATAGTTTGCTTCAACTAGCGCTTCTTCTTGCTCTAGGGTTATTGTTTTTATGTCTTCGACTGTGGCAAGATCATCATAGTATACAAACAGGGTTTGATGAATGTCCTGATATTTCTTAGGGTTATCTTTTTCGCTATAGGTTTGCAAGTATTCTTGCATGAGTTGGTGCAAAACGTAGGTATCTGTTTGTTCTAAAGGTTCGATAAAGGAGTGTCTGATAAAACCTTCAAACTCTACAGGGGAACTACTAAAGAATTTGTTTTTTAGTAAGTTGAAAATAGTGGGGTTAAACTTTTGAGCCTGACCTATCCCAAGAAGAGCTGCGCGTTGATGGTCGTTTAGGTGTTTTAGGAAACGTTCTAAAATCTGTTGTTGGGTTCCAAAGTCTTCTGCTTGAGGTTGTTCTCCATCTTCTAAAATTTCATGGTAGGTTGCTACAGATATGTCTAGGTAAAAGGGTAATCCCTTAGAGGCTGTAATTATTTTTTTGCGTATGACTATATCATTTATGTGTATGTTTTGGAGTTGGTCTAAAACCTAAGACAAAACTAGTTTAGTTTAAGCCGCGACCATGATCAAGGTATGATCGACATGATTTTGTAAGTTAAGTTCAAAGCCATAAGGAGTTAGATAAAGCAGAGAGCTGTGTAAACGTTCACGATTGTAATAGACTTCAATGTATTCGAAAATATCAGCTCTAGCTTCAGCTCTGGTTTTGAAATGACATTGGTAGATAAGTTCTTTTTTGAGGGTGGCCCAGAAACTCTCAATCATAGCCGCTGCTCGTTTGCCTCAAGGGTGTTCGATAATGGCGTTATCAAGACAGGCACCTGTACCAGTGAAACTGACTTGCATATTTTGACTTTTAAGTTCAGCTTGAAAGAGGTAGCTGGTATATTGCGACCCCTTGACGCCCTTCTGTTTGTCAAGCCGCTCTGGACACCTAGTTAATCTCTTTAGTTCGACTTTTAATCAAATAGTAAACTTCTCTAGCAACATAACGTTTGAGACATCGCATGATTTCAAGTTTGGACATACCTTCCGCGGTACGTTTGGCTACATAAGCTTTGGTCTTTTCGTCCATGCGCCAACGACTGATAACAATCATATGTAAAGCTGAATTAGCAGCTCGATCCCCACCGCGATTAAGGCGATGCCTAACGGTTTTACCAGAGGAAGCTGGCACGGGTGAGATACCACAAAGGGCAGCAAAGCTAGCTTCAGAACGTAAACGCTCAGGATTATCAGCAGCAGTAACAAGAAGTTGTGCAGCAGATTCGATCCCAATGCCAGTACGTGTTAGAAGCTCTGGATTAAGTTCTTCAACCAGGGATTTAATAGGTACATCAAGATCAGCTATTTCGTCACTAAGTTCAAGATAGCGTCGAGCTAGAGACCGCAGAGCTAGGCGGGTAGCTGTGGTGGTATCACGGTAGTCAGTTGTATCTGGACGCCAGGCAGCAATCGTGCGAATAAGCTGCATACGGGTCAGGTTTCGTACTTGGTCACGTAACTCTTGAGGGGCTGAAACAATCTGAGTCTGAAGCATTTGTAGAGCTATTCGTCTAGCGGCTACCGCAGTCTTCCTTGTAACTCTAAGAACACGTAAAGATTCGACCATGCCATCACGCGTTCTAGGCATGACCGTACGGATACCAGCATAAGCTGCGTGTGCAGCATTCTCAGCATCTAGTGTGTCATCCTTGCCTTTCTTACGACGCACAGATTTATCTGAAGCTGGTAACCTCTAGTACCTCGATACCTGCGTTATCCAGAAATCGCATGAGGCCAGCGCCATAAGAACCCGTACATTCCACACCTATTCGCTTAAGATCTCCAAATGAACGCATCCATTTCAGCATTGCCCTATAGCCAGAACGGGTGGTTGAGAACTTCTGAGTGTCGAGTACCACATCAGAGTTATTAACAACCGCAGCTACATGGAGCTCTTTATGGGTATCAACACCACCAATAACAATGGGAGAAACAGGATTTAGACAAGGTACTATCATAATTACTCCTTAAACTCTTTGGTTTTTGGCTGCTGATAGAACCTAGCTTGCTGGACATGACAGTAACGAGACTTTAACGTCAAGCTCTTCTTGGGTCACAACCTGCTGGCGAGACAGTAGCCTCGCCGAAGATGCTCCCGAGTGACCGACAAGTCTGGGGAACCTGCCAATCGGAATGAGGGTCAGGACGCTGCGAGAGCCACCACGGCACCGATCACATAGTAAAATGTCTATCGCTGTGAGGGTCAGGACACCCAGGAGTAACCGGCTCCTATATTCTTACTATCACTGTGATGGATAAGACCTTTAGCTGGTTTACGTCTATTGACAGCAGAGCGAAGAGCTTGGATAACAAGATCAGTTTGCATAGTGTCTTGCATGGCATAACCGACAATCCTTTTTGAAAAACTGTCCATGTTTCCAGCTAAGTAAAGCCAGCCCTCATCCGTTGGCACATAAGTAATGTCACTATGCCAAACTTGATTAATAGCTGTTGCCCTATTATCTTCATTTAACAGGAGATTCCTGGTTTCTGTAATCTCGGACTTTTCTTGTTTGGCTTTGTATTTCTTGGCACTTACAGCATAAAGTCCAGCAGCTCGCATCAAGCGTTTCACTCGACCTAATGAACAGCGGTCGCCTTGTTGCAACAGCGTCTTATGGATCCTGGGACTTCCATAGCGACCTTTGTTCTTCTCGAAAATAATCTTTATCTTCTCTAGCAAGATCTGATTTTCTAGCTGACGTTGGCTTGGTTCTTTAGTCTCAAGCTTGGAAAAGGCATAATAGCTACTCCTGGCAACCTTGAGTAGTTGGCACATTAGCCCAATCCTGAATTCAGTTTGATGATGAGCAATAAATCTCTACTTCACGGCATCTGCCTCGCAAAGTAGAGAAGCCTTTAGCCAGAGGTATCATCTTTGATTGCTGAGTGCTGGTAATTCATTGAACTTGCCATTGGCTGAAGGCTCTTAAGCGGCCTTTTTTA
>JAHEBB010000552.1 GCA_024642575.1 Trueperaceae bacterium
TATTTAAATACCAGTCTTTGGTATTTGCGCCGTTGCTACTTGCCCAGTTGCCGAAGTAGTAATGGGCTTGGGTAATTTGCGTTAGCTCTTTGGGGTAGTCAAAGCTTGTTGGGATATGAAGCGCCCAAGGTAAATTGCCCTGTGATACATAGCTGCGATTGCTGTTTATGTTGCTATTATCATTACCTGTACCAAAGAGGCTGGAATCTGCAAGATTTGTTGGTGCATAACCAGGTAGGTGAATTTCTACACCGCGCTCTTGGCAGTCACAGGCAGTTTGCAAGGCTGCGTAAATGTTTGAAACAAGGAATGGGTTATAGGGGGGTTGTCCTAGCGTAGTCAGAGTAATGGGTTCGGTAAAGGTAACGGAGAGTTTAAGTTTCTTTGGTGCTGTAGTATCGCCATTAGGTACGGTATTTACCATGCGTCCTAAGAAGTTGGCGGTATCATCGACCACGAATATAACTGCCTTATTTTGACCGTTTTCGGTACCATTAGCAGCGAGATCAAGGTAAATCCAGGGGCTTGCAGGAATATAACTGTGATCGCCTGAACCGGCAAAATATTGACCTGTAACAGAAGCAACTTTGCTTGGGGCAATAGGCAATTCAAAGGCAAAGGCATTGGTATAAGCAGCACCGGCAGCTCTGAAGGTGAATTCAGTCTCGAGCTTAACGACTTTGTTTTGGCTATTGGTGATTTGATTAATATTATAGTCAACCACCAAATCATTAAAATCATAGTCGCCTTGGGTTGGCCAGAGATCTTCAAAGGCTAAGGTACCTGTACCATTTTTCTTGGGGTAAAAGTTGTTAAAGGCTTTGCTACTATCATTAGGATAATCGTCAAAAGTATCCTTAACCCCGTCATTGTCAGTATCACTATTGTTGCCCGTATCAGCAGGAATAATATCGTCTATCAACATAGCCGTGGTTGGGCTGACTTCAACTTTATAAACGGCGTCATTAAAGTCATTGTCACACCAGGACGCTTCACGGAAAATATCTTCAAACCCTAAAATAAAGGCGTCTTCTGTAGGGTCATAAAGTAGGACTGTATGATCTTGTTTGGTGGGATTAACTTCGTAATTCAGTTCGGAATTTGATACGTGAATACCGTAACCCTGACCTACAGTACTACCGGTCCAACCGTTTGCAACAATAAACCAGCCAATGGTAGTTCCTGCGGGGAAGATGGTTGATTCTTGAGGTGTGCCAGGTTTGTATTTGAGCTGTACTTTATCGCCAGCTATTAAGCCACCACCTGAGCCTAAGAAAGAACCGTTCGGGAAAATAATGGTAAGTGTATTAATGGTTTCACGGTAAGCTGGCGGCGTTGCGGTGTCATAGTAGTAGTAGCCGATGGCATTGCGGTAACCGGCACCTTCATGTAGAAAGGTAACCCAGGCTTCCGCACTTTGAGCTAAAACAATGTTCGTTTCGGTGCTTTGAGCAATATAACTTGGGTGATACTGAGGTACAGGTTTTCCTTCGGGAAGAGCAGTATTGATTAAATTGATAAGATGACTACTGGGTTGCTCGAAAGTGGCGTAGTTTGGCACACCTTGATTGTTAAAACTACCCAGGTATTTATAGCTAAAGGTATAAGCTGACTGGAGTTCAGAGGCTTGAGGAGCCAAGCCCGTATCAAACTGTTTCAGGTTACTTTGACCACGCTTGGCGGGGGCAAAGTGAACCTCTGCTTTACCATTTGTTATAGCGACTTCGGCACTGGGTGGCAGACCTAAGTACGAAATGGTAACCAGCAGGTTTTCTACGTAACTAGGTACTTCGACAGTGGCATTTAGGTTGCCCTGTTCGTCGGTCACCGCTTTGAGAACCTCTGCCCCAAAGCTGGGCTCTTCTGCGGTCAGATCATAGGAATGATAAACTTCAATAATAGTGTTTGCCAAAGCCTCACCGTCAAAACCTTCAGTACTTATGCTGAGATCGACTTTTTGCGTGGTTTTATAGTCAAAATCAGTGGGTACGTCTAGATTGCCGATATCGGTGGGTGTAGGGGTGGGTGTTGGGTTTGACTTGCTCGGGCTCGAGCAGGCTGCAAGCAGTCCTAAAAGTGCTGTTAAAAGCAACGTAGTCAAACGTTTATACATAATGTGATTCACAAAGCCTCCGGGCGTGTATGTTTGTAAAAGGATTTCTTCCTTTTGACTTAAGCTTAATGGTGAATTGCTACAGAATTATTATGCTAGGTTTTTAGGGCTTTGACTTAACCGCTTTTTGGCTCAAAGGACTTTTTATAGAGGAAAAATTGTGCTAAACTAAAAGCCTCAAACACCTTATAGAGCACGATTATGGGAAAAGATAAACATTCTACTCAACGAAAAAGCCGAAGCAGTGACAAAAAGCATGGTCGCGATGATGCAAATTATGAGGATCGTCGCCTGGATTATCCTGAAAAGCGGAAGGGTAAGCGAATCAACCCTGACGAGTGGGATAGAATTGAGGATGAGGGCTGGCGCACCTAAGCCTCAACTATAGTTTTTGAAGGTGTTGCAGATTTTGTTTACGTAGTGAGATTAAGTCCTATTATGACTGGCTTTAATCTCCTGCATATACAAAAAATCGGATACTTCCTAGCCACCAAATAGTAAGCTAAGCGGTTGTGTTACTGAATTCGTTTTACGGTTTGAAAGGAATAAGAGCCTGATTTTAAAAATCAGGCTCGAGCTTTTTGTTAAAAGGTTGCCGCATAAGCACTTAAGAACTCATTAACGACTTGCATATAGCCCTGAGGGTTTAAGGTATAGGCTTCTGCGTGATTTGCGCCCCAATTCGATATATAAAGCATGGTCTTGCTTTTATCGCTATCGGCAAAGATATCTTGACTATGTTTGGCAGGGGTATAGCTATCAGCTGAGGCATGCTGCAAGAGTAAAGGTACTTTTAAACCCTCTACACTTTTGAGGGGTGATACCTCTGCAACCTTAAACCTTGCACGAAGCTCAGAGATAAAAAAAGCACCTGGCAAGAACAGTTGTGCTAGGGTTCCATACTGTTTTAGTGCTTGCTCATGAACAATCGTTGCGAGGCTTTCAAAAGGGGAATCCGCAATCACAAAGGCCAAGTTCGGCAAGCTTTTGGCAGCCATGATGGCTGTTGCTGCACCATAAGATTCACCGAACATGCCTATTTGCTTATCGGCTAAACCTGTTAGACGTTTTAACTCTTGAATCATACTTAGCGCGTCTTTGCTTTCGTAGTAGCCGTAAGTGGCGAACCTGCCTGAGCTCGAGCCATGCGCTCTAGCGTCATAAAACATTAGCGAACAACCCTTTTGCCAAAACATTGGCGCATATTTGAGCATGCTATAGCGGGTACTTCCAATGCCGTGCAAAAACAAGACAGCACAGGGTTGTGTATTAGGAAAAAACCAGCCCGATAAGTTAACGTTATTGGCTGAAATACTTAAGGCTTGGGCTTGTGGCAAGCCAAAATCTGCGGGGCTATTGATGCCCAAACGACTACGGTCTTGCTCGAGGCTAAA
>JAHEBB010000123.1 GCA_024642575.1 Trueperaceae bacterium
TTGAGGTAGTGTCATCTGCACGCTGACCCCTAGTTTCCTCCAAAATCACTAAGACCAAATCCACCCCCTTGGTACTCACAGCAGAAAGCCGAATATCTGAGATAGTTCCAGCCACAGGCGCTCTAACCCACTGCTCCTCAAGCAACCAGCAAACCCCTACAGAGCATGTTTACCTGCCCAAGATTGGCAATGTCAGAATCAGGCTAAGCAGACTCTTAGAGGGCAAAGTCAAAACCCTAACTGTTAAACGTGACTCATGTGGTGATTGGTGGACGGTGTTCACTTGCGAACTAGAACCTAAGCCCTTAACAAAAACGGGCTTGAGTGTGGGTGTTGATAGGGGTATAAGCGCAGTTATAGCCACCAGTGACGGTCATTTAGAAGCTAACCCACGTCACTACAGCAAAGCTGAGAAAGCTTTACACAAGGCACAAAGACGGTTAGCTAGACGCAAGAAAGTCTCAAGCCGTAGAGAACAAGCAAGGTTAGCAGTAACCAAAATACACCGCAAGGTGCAAAGACAACGTGCAGACTTTTTGCATAACCTATCGACAAATTTGATAACTAATTACGACTTGATTGTGCTTGAAGATTTGAATGTTAAAGGCATGAGTAAAAGTAAGTTAAGCAAACATATTTTAGATGCTGGTTGGTCAACTTTCTTACAACAACTGAACTATAAAGCAGAATACTCTGATAGAACAGTTAAGTTTGTTAATCCAGCTTATACATCACAAACTTGTGCTAATTGTAATTACATTGCTAAAGAAAACCGCAAAACACAAGCTCTTTTTGAATGTGTATCTTGCGGTCATCGAAACAATGCTGATATCAATGCGGCACAAAACATTTTGGCTCGGTCAGAGCCATTAGGCGCTAACGGTAGCCAAGTGTGGCAAGCTGTTGCCTAAGAATTTCCTCGCTTCTAGCGAAGGGGAGTGTCAATGACTATAAAACTGAATTTTAGTCATAGCAAAAATGCCAATAAACTTTATCCTTAATTAAGCGTACGTTTGCTCCAAAATAACGATAGCCTGTTCAAAGAGAAGGGTTTCGTCAAAACCTCGCTGGCCTGCAAATTGCCTTATGCTAGAAAGCGCGGAACCAAACACCTCTGTCCTGTTCAATTCCAGGTATCTCAGAATACTGGTTTGTGCAATACGAGATGACCAACCTAGTTTTTCAATTTGTCCTGCCACAACCTGGTTTGCTTTGGTCAGTATTTCCTCTTGCAATAAGGCTTTTTCTTCAGCACTTAAAGACTCCCAGACCTCCTGGGAACGTAAACGCAGGGCCAGATCAAAAGCAGTACTTATTTCATCGACCAGATTAATTACCATTTTCTGAGTATCATCTTCTGGAACTTCAAAGATTTCCTCTTCATAATCTTTTTTCAGCAAATGGTGTAGTAAAGCCGCCGGGTTTTCAATTTGCACACCAGACTTCGCTTCTTGCATGATTTGCCTTGTTTTAGCCAGACTGCGCTCAACATGAGGTCTACCATAAGATTTTATAGCGTCATGCGGGTTATGAAAGCCAAGGCGCTTCATTTCAAGTATAAGAGCGCGCTCTGCATCCGGCAGGGTTTCCTGAACCTCAAGTTCAGAATGGATATGAAAGCGTAACATCACAACCGGGCGGCCCACTTTTTCCACCTGAACTTTTAGACCCAGTTTTGTTTCATTTAACTGCGTAATCAAGGTATCTAGCTGCCTACGAAACGCGCTAAACTCGGCATATTTTGATTCAAGATTAAGCCGCTTTTTAAACTCTTCAACCTCAAATTCTAGTACTGTGCGCTTGCCAGAATGCGATTCAAACCAGAGGATCTGAAAAAGCTTGAACACATACTGCGAATTCACTTCATAAAGTACTTGCTGTGGGAAAGAATTAAAATGGCTCTTGAGTTGTAGCAGAAAAGGCTTAAGGTTTTCGTGCAAACGAATTTTAATAGCACTGTACTTGCGAGGATGGTTTTTTGCTGGAATATAACGCGACTCAGAAGCCCACTGGAAAGCTACCCAGCCGTTATTATCATCACCAAGAAGAATGGTTTGGTTTAAAAGCTCGAGCGCAGCTCGTTTCGCCTCCCGATAAACGGATTTCTGGCTAACCTGCAAAATCTCTTGCATTTCAGCTAGGGGTATTTCAACCGTTTCAAAGTGCTCCTGATCCATTCGTAAGTTAGCAACCACCGAATAGATAAGTCTTAGTCCCCCAAGCGAAAGGCTTTCTTGTGACATTGCCAAACTATTCGCCTGAGTAATGCGTTTTGAAGCCACAGCCAGAGCTTAACAAGCGTAGCTGCTAAAGCGCAAGTTCTTTCGTCTAGAACAGCATTTTTAATGCTACCGCCAATTTTTACATGATTACCGCCTTAGTTATCAGCTAATACCGCGCTTTTTTACAGGCATCACCGCCCAAACTTACAGATTCAACCGCCTAAACTAGCAGTTTGTACCGCTAAAACTTACAGTTTCGCTTTTAGAAATACCGTTCTGCACGGTGTTTCTTGCACGCCTAAATATAAATGTATAAATAAACTTGTTAAAGTTCAAACATGTTGGTGATTTGGCAAAAGCCAATAAAAATGTAAATTTAGGCGGTAAGTCATAGACAAACCTGTAGTTTTTGCGGTAATTTTTGTGATCTATCTCACACCTAAAGCTGATAAAGATATAATTTAAAGCTCCATACCGCCTAAATTTACAGGTTTAACCGCCTAAACTAGCAGTTTGTACCGCTAAAATTTACAGTTTCGCTGTTTGACACTTATTTTTACAAAGTCTGCCGCTAATTCTTACAGATTAGCTGGGTGGCTGTTTTAACTATTAGGGAAATTAAAGATGCACCAACTGATCCCTGGCAAAGGGTTTTCCAAAAGCTCAAGCAGTTGATAGCTGACTCATTAACACTAGCCTAGTCAGTCAGGTGACTTTGTAACAGCTCCACCACAATATCACTCATATCCCGTTTCTCTTTAAGGGCTTGCATCTTTAACTTATCCCTCAATTCTTCAGGAACAAAAATATTGAGCTGTATCCACTTGTTTCTTTTTGCTTCCGTTTTCGGGGGTCTTCCCCGCTTGCTTTCTGTGACGCTCTCACTTTGCTTACTGGCACTCTGCTCAGCCGTTTTTAAAACATCGGTAAGCTTAGGTCTCTGCTTAGCCATGTAACTCAGTCCAGACCCTCAAGTATTCAAAGATATAGGTAGGCGTCGTTCCAAAGCTTTGCTCATACCTGGTTAAGTCTCTTATCTTGCTATTTAAGACTGGGTAGGCGTCAAGGGCAGCTAAAGCCTCCTGCGCTAAGCGCTTTCGGTTATCAAACCTATTAAGCAAAATAACGATCTCGACTTCTTTAACTGCCTGTATATCTTTCAGCAGTAAGAGGCCCGGCATCATCCTGTCAATGTCCAGACCAGTGGGTATTATCGGCACTATTATGTAATCAGCAATCATACTGCTGCGACTTAAGACTTCTCTGTTATTGGGTGGGGTATCTATAAAGACATTTAGGCCTTTATCCTTATACGCTTTCACCTGCTGCAAAAGACCATCCCTTTCAGCTTTTACCACTTTAAAGGGTAGATCCTCAGCATGCGCTGCCCAGCTTAAACTGCTGCCTTCTTCATCGGCATCAATCAAAACAGTTTCCCTGTCATACCAGCTACTAATGGTTGCTAGAAACATAGCAGAGGTGGTCTTCCCTACCCCGCCTTTTAAAGAGGTAACAACGTAAACAGGCATAAGATTATTCTATCCAGACATACTAGCTATTTGAATAGGCGAATATACCTAATAATAAATTCTATCCTCTCGATATAAAGATAATGTATATAATGTATAATAAACCATGGTCAGAAAACAACTCTATATCGAAGAACAGCAAGAACGTGCCCTTAAAAGTAAGGCTAAAGCGCTTGGTGTTTCTGAAGCTGAACTCGTACGTCAGGCACTAAATGGCGTCTTAAAAGAAGAGATTCAAATAAGACCTGCAGAAACAAGTCTCCTCGAGTCTTTGCTTCACCAGGCGGATGAAATCGCCAAAACCTATCAATTTGCTAAAAACGAACGCTTTGATCGTCAAGCTCTCTATGAAGAAGATGATCGTCAAAACCGCTTTTAAGCATGCCTCACCTCATAGACAGTAATCTCCTGATTTACCCCTTTGATAGTCGAGACCTGCAAAAACAAGCAAGAGCCAAAGAGATACTAAGTACCCTTGACCAGCACAAAACAGGCATACTCTCTTCTCAGGCACTCTCTGAATTTGCCAACGTCATGTTGCGTAAACTTAAGCTCCCTGCCTCTCAAGTCTATTCCCTGGTAGATAGCTATGAACAAATCTATCCTGTTCTACCCTTAAGTGCAGCTGTGGTGCTTGAAGCCATTCGTGGGGTGAGAGATCACCATTTTGCTTACTACGATGCCCAAGTCTGGGCTGTGGCTAAACTCAATCAGATTCCCAGTGTGCTGAGTGAAGATTTTGCGGTAGGTTCCAGTGTAGAAGGAATTAGCTTTGCTAATCCTTTGGCTGTGGGCTTTAAGCTTCAAAACCTAAGCTACTAACCCTCTTTTCTTAAGCACCTTTATTTTGGTCTAAAAGAGTAACCCTTACCTTCCTTAGGGTTTACCAAAAAGCCGTTCTCTTATTGAACTTGCCAGGCAAGGGTCTTTTTGGCAGGTCCTTAACTCTGACTAAGCTTTCTCCTCACTAGACCTTTTTACGACCAAATAACCTTTCTCTAAGTTTCTCAGCTGTACCTATAGGTTGACCGACCATTTTAGCATTCTGTATTTTCTCGTCACCAATAAATCCTCTTGGCGCTTCATCGTAGTCTCTCATCAGATTATGGGTGTGGTCAATAAGTTCACCAAAGCGCCATAAAGGTTGATGAGGTTTTAAATATCTTGGTTTGGGAATCTTCCCTTCCTTGACATAAGTCCATACTGTATTGATTGAGGTTACGCCGATATACTCGGCAACTTGTTTGGTATTTAACTCTTTATATTTTTCGAGCTTGCTTAGCTCGGCAGAAGGCGGGTCTTGCTTTTGGCGCATGAAAGTAGTTTAGCAAAGCCAAGAACTTCTTAATACTTTTCAAGCCAACTTAAAAAGACAGAGATACAAGGAAAATGATTTCCAAGATAGCATTGGTAAAGTGTGGTTTATCATAACTAAAATCGTATTTAAGTAACTGATAAATATATATCTTGCTAAACACAACTTCTTAATAGAAGGGTATTTTTACGTCTGTGACGAAAAAACTATGTGATAATTGGTAAAATTAAACGGTTACTTAAACACTTATTTATCTAACCGTTTTATTTTATACTCTTTTATAACCTTGACAGGAACCACCCTTATTAGTTATAGGGCTATTTAGATAATTAGGCAATGAGAAAATTGTAAATACTTAATGCAGTAATTAAGTATTGCAGTAATTAAGTAAGGAGTATAACGTGAAACATGAAAAAGGCTTTTCGCAATACTTGAAAATTGAAAAAGGTAGAAGCGATAAAACCATTGCTGCTTACCTTGGAGATATTTCAAGATTTAGAATTCATCTAGATGAAAACCCTGAAGAAGGTCTAGTGCTTGGCTGGGAAGACGTGCAAACCAAACACATCAGAGCCTATCTTTCAGAGCTAGATGCTAGCCCTGCTTATTTTAGAAGGGTTCACTCGAGCCTTAAAGTCTGGTTTGATTATCTGCATTCTGTAGCTGAAGTCGTACCCTCAAACCCAACCCTTACGATCAGTAAACCTAAAAAAGCCCAACATCACCCAAAAGTTCTTAGTGTTCTTGAGGTTAGAAAGCTTATCGAATCAGCAGTTGAAGAATCTCGTCAGAGTGAGCGACTACGAAACTGGACGCTGATTGCCTTTTTGGTGAATACTGGGTTAAGGGTTTCAGAGCTTTGCGATCTGAATGACTCGAGCGTCAAGTATCGTGACGGCCTTCCCCATAGCGTTACGGTCATTGGCAAAGGTAACAAAGAGAGAACCGTTGTTCTCAGTGATAATGCTCAGACGTCTTTACATCAGTGGCTGCGCTACCGCAAGCAGCTCTTGGCAGATTTACCTCCAGGCTCAGACAGAGACGCTATCTGGATTATTCCAGCTGGACCCAGGCTTGGTAAACGTCTCTCCCCTGCTGCTGTTCGCAAACTCTTAAAGCGCTTTGGCAACTTTGCCAATATTCAAAAAACGGTTCACCCTCATAAGCTTAGACATACCTTCGCCACAGAAGCCGTTAGAGGTGGTGCCAAATTACATGCGCTTAGAGACGCGCTTGGTCATGCTCGCCTAGACACTATGGGTATTTATTTGCATGCTGACGAAACGGAGCTTGAAGCCGTCGCCGCCGTTTTACCAGATGTTTTAGGTAACAGCAAAAAGAAAAAGCTTTCAGAAGAATTACCCGACGAAAAGCTGCTTTCGGGTATTTAAATAGCAAAGTCTAACTTATCTAAATAGCAGGTTATGTTATTATGTTGTTATGTCGCAAACCCAAGAGAAATTACGCACGACTATTTATATATCGCCTGAGGTACTTAGCTTTCTAAAAATTCGTGGTGCAGAGGGTAAAGGTAGCGTCTCGCAGCAACTTGAAGACCTGGCTAAAAACCTCATGCCTAAAACTTATAGCGTTCAAGATGTTAAAAGGCTCGAGCGAGAACATGCTGAGGGCTACGCTAAACATCCTGTTAAAGAAGGTGAATTCTCAGATCTTTACGAAGAGCAGGATCTTAGCCAATTGTGAAACGGGGAGATGTTTACTGGTATACCTTTGGTGAACCTGATAAAAAAAGGCCCGTCCTTATTCTCACCAGAGATACCGCCCTTTCTTTTTTAAATGCTCTAACCGTTGCACCTATTACCTCAACCATTAGAAATATCCCCTCTGAAGTTTATTTAGATGAGGGAGACGGCTTACTTAATCCTTGCGTAGCTAACTTTGACAACATTATCACTATTCCAAAGAATAAGCTTGGCACTTTTGTTACAAGTTTAAGTCTAGATAAAATGTTAGACGCAGAAGAGGCATTAAAGTTTGCACTTGGGTTTATTAGATAAGTAATGCAGTATTTAAGTATTTACTGCATTACTTACTTACTGCATTAAGTATTTACTTAATTACTCAATTGCTGCATTGCTAGCTCGGCTTGTACTTTTACCCTCAAGTCAGCATCTTCTTCGAGCTTTTTTAGTAAAACCCTTAAGACCTCGGCAGCTTTAACTTCATTTTTCAGTGCAAAGGTTTTAAGTTGCATATGCAGCTCTTTTTCTAAATCCAGGGTAAAGCGCACTGTTGACTTGACTTCCTTTTCCTCACCTAGCACGTCTTCTACGTCTACATGGTTAGTAGGGTGGCTACGCTCCCGCTTAGCTGCCTTTTTAAAGCGATCTTTTAGGTCAGTCATGCTTTAACCTTTCTTACTTCCTCAAGGGCCTCAGAGTATTCTGCCAAATCAGTCGGTCTTGTTCCCGCAGCCCCTGCATAAGACTCGAGCAAAGGTATTTCAGTTTCAAGTACCCTTAACCCCATTTCTGTTAAAGCTTCACGGGTAGCTTTTACGCTTTTGGTACCCCGCCTAACTCTGGTTAATAAAATGCTGGTTGCCAGATCATTTACATGCTCGACCTCATCAATTAAGCCAAGGGTTTCATTGAGCCTATCTATATCTAAGAGACTAGGGGAGATGGGTATGACAGCATGTTCAGCCGAAAGCAGTGCCGTTCTGGCAATCGGTCGAACAATGGCAGGGGTATCTATAACAACATGCACATATCCGGTTGCTAAATCATTAATGCGTTTATGCAAATCTTTTACAGGCATTTGAATGGTGGTAAAAGGTAAATCAGGGGCAGCCTCACTCCAGGATAGGGCAGAGCCGTAAGCTTCCATATCTATGAGTAAGGTTCGACCTGTTTGGCTTAGGGCACAAGCAAGGTAGACAGCACTGGTGGTTTTGCCAGTTCCGCCCTTTAGGTCTACAAGGGTTATTCGCATAATGCAGTATATACTTAATTAAGTAATTAAGTAATGCAGTATTAGCGTAAGATAAGACTTTCATTCATAACATTTTTTGAAGGAGTGTTTTTTGAAGTGTTATGGTCAGATTATCAATCATTTTCAAGAAGGAATCGAGTGAGAGAAGCGAATGCTTTTTATAAAGAATCTAAATATCAAAAATGATGTGGGAATGGTTAGGGCAATCTCGCAAACCTATCAAACCCCATCAACCCCGCTGGGTTAACCCAGTTAAAATCCCATTTAGGACTTTGTCGTTTTCCCTCTTGGAATTCTGATAACACTTTTTCCAACTCTTGTAATGTTTGTATCCCAAGTAATGCTTTTACTTTCTCAAAATAGTTCCTAGATATTGATCGAGCAAAAACTTCAAATGCGACATCATAAGAACGCCCAGCATAAACAAGGGTTTCTGGCCACCATCGATAATGATTTTCATTGACAATTTCAGACCTCATATAAAGGATGAAATCCGCTTGCATTAAGTGGTGAAATTTTACCTCACTATTCTCTGAGCGTTGCTTTAGCAAATCCGCCCTCAGAGAGGCTCTATTTAGCTTCAATCTATTATTTCGATTTTCTAGGGAGTTAAGGCTTTTATAGAAGGAAATAAAATTTACCATTTCGTTGCGACCTCGTCCTGAATTATCAGAAAAAAAATAGCGCTGCTCAAGCAGGGAATTCGCTTGCTCGAAACATTCCTCTTTGATAAAAATAGCAAGCGTGCTCAAAAACAATTCATGAATAATAAATCTAAAATTATCAAAATCTGTTTCTTTATAATGATGAATATGGGCGGGGCGATAAAGATAGGGAATTAACTGCTCAAAAAATCTATGTAGCTTTTGAACTATTTCCTCTGTTGGGCTAAATTGACATATCAACAAAACAAGATGAAGTAATTCATTTTTATAAGGGGTAAACGATTCAATACTGCTAATAACGGCATCATCAAAATGCCCCTCATTTTCCGTGATTCTGAATTGTTCAAGATTTTCATAAAACGTAGACAGGTAGTCACTTAGAGCACCAGATACATAACTTTTACTATTTTTCAGAGCATCTTCTACCCGCCTCAACTTGACGGTCGTCCCTAAAAATATTAATGGTTTTTCACTGAGAAACTCAGGTTTTTTTCCTAAGGGTGGTTTTTCATTAAGCGGCTTTTCAAATATCCATCTTAGAAGCTTTTCAAATTCTTCAGCATATTTTTCAGACTGACTCAAATCTATATATATCCTCGAGCTATAGTACGTCGGCAAATACGCTTTACCGTTTTCATCTTTCTCGGGTAATACAGCTACGAATTTTCCTTGATTCTGTTCCTCATAGACTTTTTTTGAAATAATTTGAGTTTCAGTACCTACTCCACCCTGCCTTCCATCTGCTTTCTCGGCATAAGTTTTATCACTTATCATGATGACTTTTTTAATAGTTTCATCAGTAACCATTTTTTCCATAAATGCCACAGCATCATGACCTTCTTTTAAATCCCACTTATCAAGTATTACATCCACAAAAGAATCTCTTAGCTCAGTTGCTAATTGCATAACCCATTGGTCATGCTCTGGTTTATCTTTTGCCCAGGCATAAGAAATAAATACTTTAGGGGCATCCTGCTGATTGTTGTCTTCAGATTTGCTCACAAAATTCTCCTCAATATTATATGCCTTCAGTTCAACCTAATAATATCAGAGGTGTATTTGGATTCTTGGCATTATCTTCTTCAAATCTAACTAAAGAAACGTTTCAACAAACACTTTAACAGCAATAATCTCAACACCCTCAACCCGCTTTAGTTTTATGAGGTCTTTTTTATCCCCTGAAACAAGATAAAAGGCTTTGCCAGCGATGGCTGTTGCAATGATGGGGTTATCATCTGGATCGGGGGAGTAATCGACTTCTGGAATGTCTGTCAGAATGGTGGCGCGGCGCTTAAGTCTGTTGATTAAGAAACCCATTTCATGAGAAGTAATACGTTTTTGCACTTGTGGGTAGTGGCTTACGCGTCTAATTTCTGACAGCTGCCATTCTGAAGTAACTAGATCAAATTCTTTCGCTATCCAGAGGTTAAGAGCTTGTCTTGGGTAACCGTCAGCATTCATGAAAGCAGACATCAAAATGCCTGTATCTAAAACAACCCGCATTTAATGACTACGTTGCTTTTGACGATCCTCTTTGATAACCCCTTCAATAAGGTCTTCAGCTGTTTCTGGGTCTAAGTCAGCGTTGCGTTTTGCGGCACCATCTAGCATGCGCTTAAAGAGAAAATCTTCAATCGCTTCCTCAACCACACCAGACATAGCATCTTTCTTCAGCCCTTGCTCTACAAGGTAGGCTTCAAGATACTGTTCTGTTTCTTTACTTAGCTCAATCGTCATAGCTTCAGAATAGGGGATTTTTGGGGTTTAGGCAAGGACTTTGGAAGCCTGTTCAAGCTGGCTGACGCTCATCAAAAGGAGCAAGCATAAGTTTGTACCCTAAGCCTTTTAGGATGATGTAGATGGTACTTAGTCTTGGATTTCCTTTTTCAGACAGAGCTTTGTACAGGCTGGTTTTACCCATATTGACCTTTTCAGCTAAGGCTGGCACACCGCCTTTGGCTTCGGTGACATCACGAAGGGCAAGCAGTAAATGTTCGGTATCGCCATCCTCCTTAAACTCTTCTAGCGCTACCTGGAGGTAAGCATAGGCATGTTCAGGATCATTGCGTAAATCTTCAATGAGCACATCTTTAAATTTGCGGTATGTTTTCTTGGAATCTCTCGCCTACGGATTTATGATCGCCATAGTTGCAGTTTGGCGGAACCGTGTTGATATGTTCTATGGGAAACAGAGCTATGGCATCTAAAAAATCTATATGGGTCTGGAATTTCCTAGTTATTGCCTTAAGATAGATGTGTCCATAGTAGGGGTTAGCTTGCGCCATAAAAGCTTAGCAGACCTGTTATACGGATTCTACTCGCTCTGCTCGCGTTTATTTCCCTCGGAAATAAACGGAATTGGTATTAATGGGGTTGCTGACTCTAGCGTTTTTGTAATCTATTTTTTCTTAATGCAGTAATTACTCAAATACTTAATTAAGTAATGCAGTAATACTTTTTATTCTACTTCGGCTTTGGTTTCTTCCAGTATCATTAGTTCCAGAGTTACCCCTTTGGTACTTACGGCAACCACTCTAATATCACTTATGAGACCACCTACAGGCGCTTTAACCCATTGTTTATCTAAGGTCTCATTTTTTTGCTGCTCTGCTTTTTGAATGCTAACTTTAAACTTTCGAATATCTGCTTCTAAGTTGGTGTATTTACTTGTCCAGTTTGTTTGCTCAAGTAACAGGTCTTGCTCGAGCCTTTTTAAACTTGCTTCAGCGTCACTTAGCTTGTTTCTTGGTTCAGCGTTGTTTGCTACCAGATAGCGCAAACGCTCAAGCTTTTCCTTACTGGTTTCAATTTCTTGCCTTAAACCTTCTAAACGAGTCTCATAGCTTGCCAGGTCTAAGTTTATTTGTTCTTCAGCTTCAGCGAGGTTCTGTTTTGCATTTTCAACTTCAGTTTTTGAAAGGTCAAGCTTGCTGTCATCTACATATCTGGCTATAAGTTGCCCAGCAACCACCTTATCCCCAAGCTTTATAACAAGACCCGCTAAAGAGGGAAGATCAGGTATCTCTAATAAGTGGCTTTTAACTGCAACTACACTGCTCAGCACCCTTAAATCTGCTAGTGCTTCGCTACCTGGTGCATACTCTGCTCTTATAACTGCCGACCCAGTTTCAATCACAAAACCAGCTAAAGGAGCCAGATCGGTTATTGTTGCACTTCGCGCCTCGAGCTTTTTGCCTTGCACTTTTAAGCGTTGAAAGTAGCCAACACTTGGTAGAACCCTGGGGCTGTCATTTAGCTCAAAGGCAGCATTTATGCGAACTTCTTTGGCTCCCTTGGGTAAGGCATAAATTAAATCACTAAGCAGCCGACCTGATAAATCAAGTCTGTAAGTGCTTGTCACATGCTCGTCACCGCGCCAGGCACTTATGCGCCTTACCTGTATATCTGCGCTGTTAAGGGCCGCTGTATAAGCTTTGCCAGTGCCATCTTCGATCAGCAAAGTCTCACGCCCAAAAGCGTCAATCACCCTATACCTTCCGTCTATGTCTTCATCGGTTAACAGGTTATGTCCTTTTAGCTTGACCCAGACTTCCGCTTCATCTCGCCAGTTTAAATAGTCTTCAACCGCCCCATAAGGTGCCCCTAGTGCTCTATGAAACCAGGGTGCAAAGCCGTCCATACTTAAGGGGCTTAGGGCAAGGGCAGCAACTGCAAACGACGCCAGATAACTAAACTCAGTGCTCGAGCCATAAGCGACTCGCATGCCCCTGTCATAGACCGAAACAAACTCGAGCCGCATTGGGTAGAGAAGAGGCACGCCACTTATATTGTGGGCATCTAGAATGATATGACTAAACGCTCCAGCAACTAAGCAGAGCCAGACTTTTAGGGAAAAGACAATCAGCCAGCTTGTTACAACGCCAAGTAGAAGTAGTCCTAGTAAAGAGTGGGTTAAACTCCTGTGGCCAATCTTTTTCTCAACGAAACTGCTTATTGGCTTGACCCATCTACCCAGTCCAGAAGTTGTCGTGTCGATATCGGGTAGTAAAGAGCCTGCTGCTAGAGCTGCGCTGCCCAAAAAGCCAAGCTCTGCACCGAAGCCACCAGCTATCACGCCAATTAACCCTGCAAAAGCAAGGTGTGTGGCTGCTTTCAAGGTTTAACCCTTTCAAGCGTCAAAATGCTCCTATCTTTTTCAATCGAGCGGCTTATTTTTAACTGGTCACTATCCTTTAACCCAGAAGGTGTCCAGTCACTTGGAATCATAAAGATGACAAAACCATCTTTACTAATCTCAAGCGGTACATCCCTGTAAAGCAAGGTCCAGTCACCATCTTCTCTGGCTCGATCAATGGGAAAGGTGTCAGGGTCTTTCTGGGTCTTTATCTGCCCATAAGCACAAGCTACTAAGAATAGTGACAAGCAGAAAGTGGAAAATGAAAAAAAGAGTGCTTTAAGCCTCACGCAATCACCATCAC
>JAHEBB010000553.1 GCA_024642575.1 Trueperaceae bacterium
ATTGGATACGCCCGTGTTTCAACTCACGACCAACATCTTGATTTACAACTGGATGCTCTTAAAAAAGCAGGCTGTGAAGAAAGTTATCAGGATATTGTGAGCGGTGCTAAAACTGACCGTGAAGGTTTAAACAAAGCTTTCTCTCATTTGCGCAAAGGTGACAAACTTGTTGTTTGGAAATTAGATCGTTTAGGCAGAAGCTTGGGTCACCTCATTGAAACCATCAACGCGCTGCATGACAAAGGTATTGGCTTTCAAAGCCTGCAAGAAAATATCGATACCACCACCTCAGGTGGCAAGCTGACCTTTCACCTCTTTGGGGCATTAGCAGAGTTTGAACGTGACCTGATTCGTGAACGGACGCAAGCAGGCTTAGATGCTGCACGAGCACGTGGACGCAAAGGGGGGCGCAAGCGGGTCATGTCGGACAAACAAATTAAAATGGCAAAAGCTTTGCGTCAAGACCCCAAAAACACCATCAAGGATATTTGTGACACCCTTGGTGTATCACGTTCAACCTTGTATCGGTATCTCGATTCCTAGCCTATGCTGTGATGGCTGACATGTATGCCTGTTCATTTCCTCAGCCAACACGATCATGACCAACTTAGCCAGTGTCCACGCGAGCTATCTTTTGAAGATCTAAGCAGCTATTTTCAACTCAGCAATGATGACCGCAAGCTAATTCGCAGCTTCCGGGGCAGCATCAACCGTTTGGGCGTTGCCTTGAGCCTTTGCTGCTTACGTTTTCTTGGTTTCTATCCATCGAATTTGGCTACCCTCGATCAACCGATTGTTGATTACCTGAGCTATCAGCTAGGTGTTAAAGAGGTAAATCTTGGTGACTATGCGACTCGAGAAGCCACTTTACACGAACACCAACGACAAATCATTAGGCATCTGGGTTTTCGCCGTGCTTCAGCAATGGATGTACTGATGCTCGAGAAGTGGCTAGAGGATCGCGCGCTTGAGCACAACCAGCCCAAGCGTATTTTTGAACTAGCGTGTGATTATCTTAGACAACAGAAGATCCTCAGGTTAGGAACAGTGCGTTTGGCCGAGATGGTCAGCAAGGCACGTAGCCAAGCCGAAGTCAAAACCTATGAACAGCTCGAGTCCTTTTTGACACCTGAACGTCGTCACTTCTTTGATGTCATGCTGACTACTCACGAGGAACGCGGTCTGACAGATTTAACATGGCTGCAACGCACACCCCAAAGCAATAGTGCTGCTGCTATTGTCCAAACCCTTAATAAGATTTCCCTGCTTTATGAGGCAGGTGTACCTGACTGGGATTTAAGCATCATCAATCCTAATAGGCGTAAATGGCTTGCCAAACGTAGCAGCCGTAGTCGGCTTGATAACTTCAAGAATCTTGCTGACCAGACACGTTACCCCTTGTTGGCAGCCTTTATGGAAGAAGCTCTTTACACCTACACCGATATGCTTATAGAAATGCTGGATGTACGACTGTGGGAGCTGCATGGTGAATGTCGCAACAAGTTTCAGAAAGACCGCCTCAATGCAACCAACACCATCAGTAATACACTGATTATTTTTAAAACCTTCGCGCAGGCTGTTATCCAACAAGGCCAGCAGACATTTGATCCAAATAGCGTTGAGGGTGTCAATTTTAAGCAGCTCGAGGATGCTATCAGCAAAGCCGATACGCTCATTCGTCCTGAAGATGATGCCTTTGTGGACTACTTTGCCAAGAAACATAGCGCCGTGCATAAGTTTTCAAAGCGGCTCCTTGAAATCATGAGCTTTCACGCGCATACTGACGATAAAGGGCTACTCGATGGCCTTGCACTCATTCATAACATTCACGCGGGCAAACGCCGTAAACTACCCAGCTCCGCGCCAACAGCATTTATTCCTAATGTGTGGAAACCTGAAGTCTTTACGGATAAAGGTCTGAATTGGCGGAGTTATGAGATTGCTGCACTGTGGGTACTGCGTCAGAAACTGCGCTCAGCCGATGTCTATGTACAGCACAGTAGACGCTATGTGCAACTCGAAGGCTACTTGATTCCAAAAGCACCGTGGCAAGAGATTCGTCAGGAAATTCCAAGCTTACTAGGTATCAAAAATTCTGCTGAACAACAGCTAGAAAAGCGCAAAGAAGTGTTCAGTAAACTTGCCACTGAGGTGAATACTCGGCTCGAACAAGGTGATGGTGATGTGAGATGGGATCAAGAGCGCATGATTTTAACGCCTCACAGTAAAGAAGAAGAACCTGACAGCCTTAAAGAATTACGGAGACACATTGAGAAACGGCTTGGGCTGCGTGACATCACCGATATTTTGATTGAGGTGGATAACTGGACAGGCTTCAGTGATGCTTTTCAGCATTTGGATGGCGTGTTTACGAGAAATAAAGACTTACTGACTCAGCTTTACGCCTGTATCCTTGCTCAAGCCTGTAATCTTGGGTTTAAGAAAATGGCAAACTCAACCGACTTGCCCTATCGCAAGTTGCTATGGTGCAATCGCTGGTACTTGCGTGAAGACACAGTTAATGAAGCTGTTACAAAGCTGGTGAATTATCACCATAGTTTGCCTATGAGTGACGTATGGGGTAGTGGCGTCCTTTCATCTTCAGATGGTCAGCGCTTTCCAGTAACAGGTGATGTGCGAAAAGCTAGAGCCTTACCCAGATACTTTGGCTATGGCAAAGGCATCACAAATACCACCTGGACAAGTGACCAGTTTTCCCAGTTTGGTTCAAAGGTTATTCCAGCCACGATGCGAGAAGCAACCTATGTGCTCGATGAGCTTCTGGATAACGAGACTGACTTGGATATTGCAGAACATACAACTGACAGCGCAGGATACACCGAAATTGTTTTTGCGCTTTTTAACCTTTTAGGCTATACCTTTTCACCACGCATCAAGGACTTGGCGGATCAGCAGCTTTATAGACCTCGAGACTTTGATCTTAGTTTGATACCACAGCTCAAAACACCACTCAGCAACCTCCTTAGCGAAGATCGTGTCATTAGTGGTTGGGATGAAATGTTGCGGGTCGTCATGTCACTAAAAAAAGGTTACTGCACCGCCTCAACCTTGATTCAGAAGCTGCAAGCCTTTCCCAGAAAGCATCCTGTAGCCCGAACCCTGCAGGAGTATGGCAGGCTTGAAAAAACGATTCATATATTACGGTGGTATGGGGACATCACTCTACGAAAGCGGATTACAAGACAACTTAACAAGGGTGAAAATCTACATTTTCTCAGGGCAGCGATTGCTTTTGGCAAGCACGGCATGATTGATGGCAAAGAGGATGAAGCTTTAGATCAGCAGTTTGCCTGCCTTAACTTAGTCACCAATGCAGTACTGATTTACAACACAATACAAATCGCCAAGATCGTGGACGATCTCAGACAAGAAGGTCATGAAGTTAAAGATGAGGATTTAGCGAGGATCTGGCCATCTAAATTCTCCCATATTAATTTTATTGGTAAGTATCATTTT
>JAHEBB010000124.1 GCA_024642575.1 Trueperaceae bacterium
CATTCCCAATAGTCTCCCTGATTAAAAAGTTCAATTGCCTTTTCCCAATCGCTATTCACAGCTCGAGTATACGATTTGCTTTTGATTTTATCTTTGAAACGCAATTGTTTAGGGCTTCATGCGGTATCTTAAAAGCGTGTTAGGCACTAAGAAACGTTTGATTGTGGCCGTCTCGGGTGGTAGCGGACTGATCTATGCCAAAGATTTGCTCGAGAGCCTTAAAAGCTTTGAAATAGAAACGCATCTTGTGGTTACCGCAGGTGCTAAGCAGGTTTTTCCAACCGAGCTTAAGGGTACATTGAAAGCTTTTGAAGCGCTTGCTGATGTGGCTCATAAGGATACCGATTTGGGGGCCAGTATTGCTTCTGGCTCGTTTCGGGCGCTCGGTATGGTGATTGTGCCTTGTAGTGCGGGTACTCTGGCAAAAGTGGCAACAGGCTTTACTGACAACCTGGTTGCAAGAGCTGCCCATGTGACCCTAAAAGAAAACCGACCTTTGATTTTGGTACTTCGTGAAGCGCCTTATTCCAGACCTATGCTCAAGAATATGCTCGAGGCTAAAGATGCGGGGGCGACCATTATGCCTGCTTCGCCAGGGTTTTACAATCAGCCAGAGACTATAGCGCAACTGGTTGCTGGCATTACTGCGCGAACCTTAGATCTTTTAGGTATAGACAATAGCCACTCACCCAGATGGAAAGATAGTGATGGCACGTAGCGCTGCACTTATTCCAGCTGCAGGTCGTGGCGAGCGTTTGGGCCTGGGACCCAAAGCTTTTTTACCACTGGGCAAGCACTCCCTTTTAAAACACGTTTTGCTAGCTTTTGAAGGGGAAGTCGATGAACTTTGGGTGGCAGTATCTGAAGATATGCTTGCTGAAGTTGAAGCTCACCTGCTTAAAGGTACAAGGGTTATTGTTGGGGGTAAGGCAAGACAAGAAACCGTTTATAGGCTTTTAAAAGCCTCGAGCGCTGACGTGGTGCTTATTCATGATGCTGCACGGCCTTTTTTAACAAAGACCTTAATCGCCCAGTGCCTTGAAGCCGCTGAGCAGTTTGCTGCTATTACGGTAGCGAGAGCTGTAGCCGATACGCTAATGACCAAGTCTAAAGGGGAGATTATTGACCGCTCGAGCCTTTTAGCGGTGCAAACTCCGCAAGGTTTTAAGAGAGATCTGATTCTAAAAGCTCATGAACAGGCCCTTGAACAGGCTGTTGAAGCCACTGATGACGCTGCGCTGGTCAGACTTTTGGGGCATACTGTGCAAACCGTAGAGGGAAACCCCTGGCTTAATAAAATCACTACGCCTGAAGATTACGCATTAGCTAAAGCTTTAGAAATGAGCTGGCAACATGCACATTAAGGCCTATGCCAAAATTAATTTAGGTCTTGCAGTTGTTGCAAAACGCCCAGACGGTTTTCATGAACTTGACACCTTGTTTGCTCGCATTGCCCTCCAGGACGAGCTTGAATTTACCCCTATTTCCAAGGGCATCCACCTAGAAGTTGAAGGCGCAGAGTTACCCCTAGACCGAGATAATTTAATGTATCAGGCCGCAGAGCTTTATTTTCAAGCGGCTAAAATCAGCGCAGGCATTAGCATTTATTTAAAGAAAAATATTCCGATTGCAGCAGGTTTAGGCGGAGGTTCATCTGATGCAGCAGCCGTGCTTCGGGCTTTGGCAAAACTTTACCCAGCACAGCTTGATTTGCAGCCTCTGGCTGAGCGGCTAGGGTCAGATGTTTCCTTTTTTTTGCAGGATGTTTCTCTGGCGCAGGGTAGGGGTCGAGGAGAGTTTTTAGAACCGCTCGAGCCCATTAATCGACACCTTATCCTGATAAATCCTGGTATTCATGTTTCTGCCAAGGAAGCTTATCTGGCACTTAAAGGCTTTGATAAAAGGCTCGAGCTCCCCAAACTTCTTAAGGCCCTTCAGGAGCATAAAGAACCCGAGTACATTAATAGTCTCGAGCCTGGGGTTTTAGAGCTTTATCCTGAAATCAAGAAGGTACTTAAAGCCCTAAGAACTAAGGGCCTGCAAGGGGTACTCATGTCAGGCTCAGGTTCAACCTGTTTTGCTTTGGTACAGGATGCTGACGAGGCTATAACGATTTCACAGCAGTTGCAAAAAGAATATAGCCATTGGTGGATACAGGCTAGCTTTTTGCTGTAATCGACCTATCTAGTTGCTTTAAAGGTTTAAAAACGGTTTAACTCTACGTTACGAGGCAAGGTAAAGGTATAACCCAGACTTTTCAAATCGTTGATAAAGCGCTTATACTCATGGGCCGAAAAAGAGGCTTTGCTTTCAAAGCTGGGGTCAAGTAAAAAAGAGTGGACAAAAAGACCCAACCAGGGACAGCGCAAGACAGAATTGGCTTTAGCCGTTTCATAAAGGGTGGCAAGGGTATTGCTCTCGGTTATAACATTGGTATTTTCTGGAATGATAAACCCGCGTTTATAAATATCACGAATGGGGTAAGGAAAAAATTGCCCCAGCAGCAAAGAGCCAGAGCGAATAGGACGCCTTTCAAAAAAACGCCAGTATAGGGTTTTAAATTCATCATAGTAATCTGCGGGCGCAGAGTAATGAGGTGTGACCCAGGTACTTGGCGACAAACCTAAGCGTTCTAACTCGGTTTTCCCTCGTTTAATGCGCTCGGTAGCACTACTTGCCGTCATAAAATCAAGAGGCGCATTGGTGTTGACATCCCAAAATTCCCAGTCCAGACCTGATATGCCCGAGGGGTTCGCGTAAGCATCGGTTTGATGTGTGGTTCCGTGCTGTAAAATTTCTGCTTTGCCGTTACTGACAAGGGTTTTCAGCCGCTCGAGCCCGACAGGATTATCTTGCCAGTTTAAGGAACGTTTAGCGCCAGGCGTCTCATCGACATAATAGGGAATGGTGGCAATACCAAAAGGAACGTTTAGGTCTTCAAGTGTGTCCGTGAGTCGTTTTAATTCGGCATTAGGTGTGTTCGGGCTGACGTCTTCGATGCGCAAAACGGCTTGTGGCTCACAGCGCATAGCGGTTCCCATCATTTTTGCAAGCAAGTCAGCAAAGACCAAATAGCGATCACGTTCATATATAAAGATAAAGGGCATATCGGCGATATACCAGAGCTTGCCACTTTGCAGTGCGTAAGGAATGCTGTTGCCACTGGCATCTTGCGCCGTAGCATAGTTAAGCACTCGAGTCGGGTCAGCTTGCATTTCGACCATATCCATACTCTGGCGGTCTTTGTAGAAGGTATAGCCGTTGTAAAGGATACGGTTAAAAGTCGTTTCTTCTTCACCAGGATTATAAGCGGTGCGTAAGCTAATAAACTTTAAACCAAAAGGCTCGAGACTGGTACCCAAGCTTGGGTTATCAACCTGCCAGATGTTATAGCCAATCCAGGTTACAGGCGCACCTTCGGCTAGATCAATAATGAGACCTTCGGGGACAGGGCTATCAAACAAAGTTCCAAGGTAAAAAACACGTTCATAAGGTTTGTAATCTTGAGATGTATAGCTCGAAGCGGGTTTGATGTCTGCTTCATGCCCTGGCAGACCTCCAATGAGATTGGCAAGCATTTGTGCGTGCAAATAGGCACCCTCAGCAATATCAGCTTGCTGAGGTTTAAGTTGGTTGGCGCTCGAGCTTAAACGTAATTCCTTGGTAAAAGGACGCTCAATTTCTGAAAAGGTTGCTGCTGGCGCTAGGTCACTAAACAAGACCAAAATGGGCTTAAGGTCAGGTTGGGAAATTTCTTCTGGATCTTGCCCAATTGCTTTTTGATGAAGGCCCTCTAAGATCTGGCAAGCACTAAGTAAACTGGTTAGTAGTAAAAGTCCCAGAATGTGCCGAATAATCACAGTCTCTCACTCCCTAGTCTGCCCGCCCAGGAAAAATCTCG
The DNA here is from genome assembly GCA_024642575.1 of Trueperaceae bacterium. Taxonomy (GTDB): domain Bacteria; phylum Deinococcota; class Deinococci; order Deinococcales; family Trueperaceae; genus JAHEBB01. Next base: position 3,902 of record JAHEBB010000124.1, read on the forward strand.
TCAGTATAACCTTGAATCGTTCTTGATTTCATTATTTGCAGTTTACCCTTGGTTATTTGGCTGACCTGTTTATAAGTAGGATTTTAGATGGAAGCTGGCTTATTTTAGCCTTTAAACTACGTTACACAGTATATTCGTTGCGCATTTTTAGGAGTTTCCTAGGGATTAGTGAGTTAAGGAGTTTTGTAGGTATGCGGCAGTTCAAATGGGTTTTTCTGGGCTTGAGTTTGGCCCTAAGTTTTGTGGCATGTCAGAAGTCGGCCCCCAAAACAGGCAGTATTATTAGCAGTCCAAAAGACGGCTCGAGCGTGGAGGTTAATCAAATTTTGACCTTTGCAGGTAAAGTTGTCTTAAAAGATGGCGTTAGCTTAGGGGATGAAGCCGTAAAGTGGGAACTCAGAGCCTTTACTGACGCCTCTGAACCCAGCATTGTCGAAGAGTTAACGGTTTCACAGGGGCAAGGTAGTTTTAGCATAGGTGACTACGGCGATACCTTGGAGAGGCTCGAGCTTTGTCTAGGTGCTGATGGCTTTGATACCCAGTGTATTCGCCTTTTGCCTAAAAAAGTGACTTACCGTTTTGAAACCAGCCCCGCGGGTTTGGCGCTCGAGTGGAATGGCAATAGTCGGCAAACGCCCTTTGAAGTAGACGCTTTAGTGGGTGCCGAGCGTGAACTAAGTGCCCCTGTCGAGCAAAATGGTCTGGAGTTTGTCTCCTGGAATGATGCGGGTTTAAGTACCAGAACGCTGACTATTGCTAAAGAAGCTAAAACCCTGACGGCGAGTTATGAGGAAAGAGCACCAACTGCCAACTGTGGTGCCTTGGCCCAAGAGGCAGAAGCAGGTGTGGTTTTTGGTGATATGAAGCTCTTAACCACAGCTACTGCCAGTGGGGGCAAGGCTGTTGGTTCCGATGAAAACGCCTCGCTTGACTATACCGAAAACCCAGATGCGAGACACCGAGTTGACTACTGTATGAAAGTTGCTACGCCAGGCATCTACCGCATTAAGACTTGGGTTGCAGGGCAAAGTGTTGGTGCTGATTCATTTTTGATACAGGTAAATAAGGGAGATGCTTACACCTATAGTTTTGCGGATATTGTTAGAAATGCCAACCCTTTCCCGAGCTTTACCGAAGACTATGTTAAAGGTTTAAATGTCGCCGATCCGCTCGAGTTTAATTTTTCAGCAGGGGATCAACGACTCAGTTTTTATTTGCGTGAAGATGGCGCTCAGCTAGATAAGTTAGAGCTCGAGCTAATCAAGGCCACCCCTGAAAATGGGTTTTTAGAATCCATCCTTATTCCTTCAGTTGCCAATGACTGGCAAACTGTAACTACGGTCAAAAGTTACCAAAACCCCATTGTAGTTTGTACAGCCAGACGTGAAAATAATACTCTTCCTGCCTTGGCTCGAGTGCAAAAAGCAGCTCTAAATAGCTTTGAAGTCAAGCTGCAAAACCCATCCTCTGAAACTTTGTTAGCCGAGCAAGTCACTTGTCTGGTGGCTGAGCAAGGGGTATGGCAACTGGCAGATGGACGTAAATTTGAAGCGCAAACCTACCCCACCTCACAAGCCGATGGGGCTTTAGGCAGTTGGGCTGGGCAAAAACTGAGTTATGAAAATAGCTACACTAAGCCTGTCGTTTTTGGACAAGTTATGTCGGCCAATAATGCAACCTGGGGTAGTTTCTGGAGCCGGGGTGATTCACGGGCAGATGCCCCTTCGGCGCAATATGTACGCATGGGTTTGCAAATGGGTGAAGACCCTGCCCAACTCAAAACAGATCGCCAAGCTGAGCAAATTACCTACATGGTTTTTGAGGCAGGCTCAGGTACGGTTGATGGTTCAGCTTATGAGGTGGCGCTTGGAGCTGCTGCTATTGCCGGGGTTGAAAATGCAAACCCAGGGGGAAGCTATAGCTTTACTAAGAGCTTTGCTACGGTACCTGAATTTGCGATTGCCACGGTAGCAGGCTTTACAGGGGGTGATGGTGCCTGGGCAAGTTTAGCGGGTGCGACTCCTTTAAGTGCTTCAGGCATCAAGCTGATCGTAGATGAAGATCAGGTGGGCGACAGTGAGCGTTGGCACCCCGAAGAGCGCGTCAGTTATTTGGTCTTTGAAAAAGGGGTTGCGCTTAATTTGAGCCGACCCTAAGCATAAATAGAAGCTTGGTCAGGGCAGGGTTTGCAAAGTTTAAGCGCTGCCCTGAGTTTTTATGAATGCAACCAGGGCTTAAACCTTTGACTGTTAAACTAAACAGATGAATCCAAACCGAGAAGAAGCTTATAAGCTCATGACAGAGTGGACCGAGTCTGAAAGTTTGCGTAAACATATGCTGGCTGTTGAGGTTGCCGTAAGAGCCTATGCCCGTAAATTTAATGAGGATGAAGAGCGCTGGGCAGTCGCTGCTTTATTGCATGATTTTGACTATGAAAAACATCCGCATATGGGCGGAGAAGATGGCCATCCCTTTGTCGGGGTGCGCTACCTCAAAGAGCAGGGCTACCCTGAGGATATTCTTGAGGCCATTTTAGGACATGCTGATTTTAGCGGGGTTGTGCGCACTACGCCAATGGCAAAAACGCTCTATGCCTGCGATGAAATTACGGGTCTTATCACCGCAGCCGTGCTGGTTAGACCTGACAAAAATATTGCCAATCAGGAACTTAAAAGCCTAAAGAAAAAGTTTAAAGATAAGGCTTTTGCCAGAGGTGTCAACCGTGAGGATGTACAGCGCGGTGCCGATGAATTAGGCATAGAGATGTGGGAGCATATTGCTTTTGTGTTAAGTGCCATGCAAGACCAAGCCGAGCTTTTAGAGCTTGATGGTCAGATGGCCTGAGTAATCGTTTATTGGGGGTCAGGAATATCTTTAAAGGTATCAGGCGGCGTTAATCTGCGCCAATTCCACTGACCATGCCGCATAGGTGGCCAGATAACAGCGCTGGCTTTACCCCCAATGGTTAAACCTTTAATAGCACCAAAGTAGCGTGAATCTTCACTGCCACCTTTTGAGTTTTGGCGATTATCGCCCATGACAAAGTAATGATCTTTAGGAACAATTAGGTCAAGAATAAAAGGGGTGTTTTCGGGAGCGTCAGCAGGAATAGGCTCGAGCGAAGCCAGGGTCTCACCATAAAAGAGTTGAAGATCTGGCTGACTAATGTCTACAGCTGGCGGGTAAAATCCGTGGGTAGGCAATTCGGGATAGGCAGTATTTTCCTGGGTAACCAAAAACTCTATAACCATGCCGGTCAATTTACCAGCGCTTTGCGTTACGACAGGATAATCTAAAGGATCGGGGTTAATTTCGCCACTGGACGTAATAAAAGACTGATTGATAGGGTAGTCATTGACATAAACCTGACCTGCTTCAATGCGAATATGATCGCCTGGAATGCCGATAACACGCTTGATAAAAAAGGGTCGTCTTTCTCGGGTTTGTGCGGTAGGAGAATTGGCGGGTTCTCTGACCACGACGACATCTCCCCTTGAGTAAGGCCCTAAAATGCCAGCGCGACGTAGCCAAGTATCAAACTTAGGTATAAACACCCTGTCACCCTGAAGTAAAGACTGAAAAATATTTTGACTGCCAGGCCCACCGTCCAAGTTAGGACGCATAGAGCCGCCTACCACACCTACGGTATTAAAGACAAAGGTGACGATTAAAAAGGCAACAATAAGCGCTTCAGCATAGCCGCGCAATTCTGCCCAAAGGCGCTGACTTAAGGATTTTTCTTGACTAGGTTGCGAGGTATTTAGAGTCGGTGCAGCCACTTTAGAATCTGACATGACGAATACTTACCTTTCTCAGTTGCTACTCATACTAAACTACAAGTTCTTTCTCTGCTGCGAGATTAATCCCAGCTGCGCCTAAGGTTTCAAGGCTGGCTTGTTCACCAAGCGCAACAATAGTTTCAAAAGACCAGAAAGACTCGAGCCTTATCTTGGGCATAATATGTTTGATGCGAATATCGGCGGGGTGCAAACAGTACTGCATTTCAGTCAGGATGCTTTGCATAACATCAGAAGACCTAAGCACCATTTGTGCCATAGGGTTACGGCGCTCGAGCCTGACAGTTGCCACAAATCTTTCCCACCAATTGCCTTCTTCGTTGGGGTCAACAAAGCTAGCACGTCTGGGCGGGGTACAGTCTGAGGCAATGGTATAGGTTGCGTGTAAAAAGGATAGCGCTTCAACAGGCAAGTTATTGACAATGCCGCCATCTGCTAAGGTTCTACCGCGAAATTGCACAGGCTCAAAAGCACCTGGGTAACAGCTAGAAGCGCGCAGCGCGGTAATCAGATCACCTTCCATTATTACTACTTCTTCGCCCGTTTCTATATCCGTGGTAGTGACAGCAAGCGGTTTTTTTAGATCTTTAAAATTGCGTGGTAAATATTCGGCTAGAAATCTATGCAGCCTATCGCCTTTTATGAAACCCGAATTGAGTGACAGGTCAAGGACATCTCGCCAGGATAGGTCTTTGGCAATTTTATGAATGCTATCAGCCTTGTAACCAGCCGCGTGAAATGCGCCCAAGATAGCGCCCATTGAGGTGCCAGCAACGACATCAATTTGAATATCGGTTCGCTCGAGCATTTTTAAGACGCCAATATGGGCAAAACCCCGTGCGCCCCCCCCACTCAAGATAAGCCCGACTTGTTTTTTGGTTTCTACCCGCTCCATACAGACGTTAATGTAGCACCCTCAGATGAGGACTGCTTAGGCAAATGACACGGTGCCCTAAAGCACCAAGCGCTAAAACATTGGCCTCAGTAAAAAACTTAGAGTATTAACGCTAAACTGATACTGTGTCAGGATTGGTCATCAACCGCGCAGATATTGTCTTAAAAAAAACCAGCTATGACATGGCTATTGTTGGTGGGGGATTTCTTGGATTAAGCCTGGCATTTTATTTAAGAAAGCTGTTACCTGAGGCTTCTTTATTGCTGATTGAAGAGGAAGGTATACCTAGTGAACAGGGAATGACACACGTTAGCCCTGGCATTCTTGATATAAGTCAAGTAGCCTCAAAAGATAAGGCAAAATTTGCCTGGGGATGTAAGACGCTTAGCCACTTAGTCCAAGAAACAGGAATTCAGCGTTCGGATAGAGTTGTTTTTAAGTCGGGAATCAGGCATTTTGTAAAAGATAATTGGGTGAAAGGCCAAGCAATGCCGCTGGATGAAACTAAAGACAAAGGTTTCGACCAGATGTTAGCGCTTAGTCAATTCCCTTCGTCTTTTTATGATGCGACGGGTGCTTATGCCAGTGCTGAAGCAGCTTCTTTGTATTATGGTTATGGCGCAGTGAAGCTGGGGCTTGATCTCATGCTTAACGCTCGAGCTGAACCTATAGGCGAGCATAAACTTAGGCTTAAAAGGCTCGAGTACAACCGCTTTATGCAGCGGGTGGTTGTTAAAGAAGAAATGGTTCAGGCTGAGACTGTCATTGTGGCACTAGGGGCAAAAACCGCTGATTTTGTTGAAGAGGGCTGGGGTGAACTTTTGCCTTATAAGCAGGTTTATTCTCAGTACCCACGCATTGAGGTAGATAAGCGGTTGCCTCTAAAAGAAGGTAAGGTTGATTTACCCATTATGGCTGCTCGTGGTTTTTACTTTAGACCTCAGGGAGAAGGTTTGCTCATTATTCCGCCACCCTTGCCCGCTGACCCTAAAGGCTACAAGCCTGAAGGCGCTAATTTGCTGGGTGTCAGGGTAGGGGTAAGACGAGAACTGCTCGAGCTCTTTTTAGAAGCCATGCCTGACCTGTCTCTGCTTGGTTGGGAAAGTCTAAATTTGGGTAAAACGGTTGCCAATATCAGAGCTGCCTGGGATGTGATTACCCCAAACGGTGAGGCTGAGTGGCGTAATCCGTCTGAGAATTGTTTTGCGCTGGTGGGGGCTCAAGCATCGTTAGCCCATGCCTTAGCGAAAGCTTATGACTTAGCTGCTCATCTGGCAAAGCTAAACACGCGACCTTGGTCTAATTAAAGAGAACAAGGCTGGATTTTTCAGCTAGGTTAAGCTCGAGCGTTTCCTTAACCTCAACGGTTTGCTTGTCAAATAACGATGTCAAAGTTGTAAGGTCTAGAGGAAGTTGGGTTAAGGCTAGGTTTAGGCTCGAGCGCTTGCCTCGGTTTATGACTGTGATGACAACTTTTTCCCCTAAAAAGCGGGCAAAGGCATAGATATCATGCTCAGCATACAAGCTTATAAACGCACCCTCCTGAAGCACTTTAGAAGCTTTTCGCAACTGAATAAGGGTTTTAAAATGTTCTCGTAATTCTGTATTCCAGTCTTTTTCTTCCCAAGGGAAGCTACGCCGACAGTCCGGGTCTTGCATTCCTTCCAAACCAATTTCATCGCCGTAGTAAATGCAAGGTGTACCAATATAGGTAAAGAGCATAGTAGTAGCAAGTTTCATCAGCCTCACGTCAGTACCTACAAAGCTTAAAAAACGCGGCGTATCATGTGAACCCAGCAAATTGAACTGCGAGAGTTGCACTTCAAAAGGCAGTCGTATGCGCGCTCTTTCCAGCAAGTAGTCAAACTGGCGAGCATCTATCTTAAGAGCGTGCATCCTTACATCTTTGCCTGCTAGAAAAAACCATAGGGGTTGAGTGAAGCCATAATAATTCATGGCGGCATCTTCTTGATCACCCTGTAACCACTTGCTGGCTTCAAAGAAGTGCTCGCCCAGCACAAACGCCTCAGGGTTTTCCTCGCGCAAGGTTTGCCGAAAATGTTTGACATAAGCAGCATTATTGATAGCGCCACTACCCTCACCGAGCATATGAATGACGTCAAAGCGCCAGCCATCAATCGAGTAAGGTGGGCGCATCCAGTAGCGCAAAATGGCGTCATCTTTGCGGTAAACGATGTCTCTGAGTTTTTCACTACGGTAATCCAGAACAGGTAAGGTTTTTACCCCATACCAGCCGTGATAGCTTTCGGCATCCTCGTTTTGAAAGACGTAATAGCTCCTGGTTTCAGAGCTTTTTGACTGATAAGCGCCGCTTTCCCCATGCTCGCCGTAGCGATCAAACCAGGGGTGGCGTTCGCTGGTGTGGTTAACCACCGCATCCAAAATTAGACGCATCTGGCGTTTGCGCAAATCATGGCAGAGGGCAGCAAACGTTTCCTTGCTGCCAAAGTGTGGGTCAATGTCGTAGTAGTCAAGGGTGTCATATTTATGCGAACTAGGCGAGGTAAATATTGGGTTTAAGTAAAGCCCTGTAACGCCTAAGTCCTGCAAATAATCCAGTTTTTGCCTTATGCCTTCGAGATCACCACCATAAAACTCACGGGGACCCTGCCGTCTATCGGGTAAATCGCCCCAGCGTTTGGTGATAACGGGTTTACCTTCATACAGGTACTCACCATCTTTGACATTATTGCTGGGGTCACCATCAAAAAAACGGTCAGGGAAAATTTGATAAAAAATCTGTGACCAAACCCAGTATGCGGGTTCAATATGGGGGTTAAGTCTAAAGTGCAAATCACGCTCAGGAAAAAAGGGTTTAGATTTCAGGCTGGCATCTAGCCAATATTGCAAGCCATCAACCATAAGTTTAAAGCAATAAAGCGTTATATCTTCGGCAGGGTTTAGCCTGAGAATACCTTGCCAGATTTGCCAGGATTCGGTAGTTTTTGAAAGTGATAGGGGACTAAAGAATTCTTCGTTATCAGGTTCTGAGCGAATCCAGGCACGCTCGAGCTTAAGCTCTTTTGCTACATACAAACTTAGTACGTAACCTTCATCCGTTTTTTCCAGGCAGTCTTTATAAGGGGCGTGAAAGGCATAAACATTCATGCTATATAGCTTACTCGAAAAGGTCAATCTGTAAATTTGGGGGTGGTGGTATCACCCTGACAGATAGTTCAGTTTTAAATTCGTTTGAAGTATTGTCCCGAGGGGCATTGTTTTTGTTTTGCAAAGTAAATCAGTTTATTTTGAATCACTCCCCTTTTTTCTTTTTATTCTGCTCAAAAAACGTTAGACTGATACTGTGAAGCAAGCGGTGCCTGAGCACATACAATCTGAAAGGCTTAACATTCGCTGCCCTGAACTAAGAGATGTTTCCGAGCTTTATGAAGCTATTCAGGAAAGCTTAGGTGAACTTATTCCCTGGATGGTCTGGGCAAAACGCAGCACGACTCCAGAGGAAACCGAAGAGAATTTGCGGCGGGCGATTGCCAGATTTGTCACGCGAGAGGACTTGCGCTATGACTTTCATCATAAAGAAACAGATCGGCTTATTGCCTGTAGTGGTTTACACCGTATTGACTGGGATATCCCCAAGTTTGAAATTGGTTACTGGTGCCGAACATCTGAGCAGGGTAAAGGCTATGTGACTGAGGGCGTAAAAGCGCTTAGTAAGATGGCATTTAGCCGTTTGGGGGCTGCCAGAGTTGAAATACGCTGTGATGATCTGAATGAAAAAAGTGCTGCTGTTGCTGAGCGACTAGGGTTTAGACTCGAGGGTGTTTTAAAGTATGATAGCCGCTCGCCTAGAGGGGAATTGCGCTCAACCAGGGTCTACGCGCTTACTCGGATTGAAGATTTGAAAGCTTGATTCTTTCGGTTATTAGAGATGATAGCTTTAATCGTAAAGCTGTTAAAGATGATACCTCTAATCATAAAAAAGGACGCGCCGAAGCGCGTCCTTTTTTATGATTAAGAAATCTTAATTACCAACAACTTCAAGCGTAACGTTTACAGTACGCACATCGCTGTCTTTCCAGACTTTAAGCTCGAGCGTATCGCCAGCTTCTTTACTGACTACATAATCAATCAAATCTTGCGCTTCGTTAATTGCCTGACCATCGGCTTCAATAATCACCTCAGGGTCAGCAGGCCAGTCTTGGCCATTGGCATCGGTAATGGTGTACTCTGGGTTTTTCAGACCAGCTTTATCAGCAGGACCATCTTGTGATACAGTTCCCACCACAAAGCCACCTTCGGGTAATTTAAGACGGTTACGTAATTCCTCTGGATAATTAGAAACGCTGCTACCTGATATACCAATTCGCGGACGCCCTAAAATAGCGACACTACCACTACCTGAAACACCACCTGCTTCTAAGTTGGTCAGATTTTCACTTAAGCGGTTGCTGGGTACTG
>JAHEBB010000554.1 GCA_024642575.1 Trueperaceae bacterium
GTACCTGCAGCGTCCATGGTATAGGCAATTTGCAAAATGTCTTCGCCCTCTAAAACCTTACCTTCACGCACAGCTTCAACCAGCGGGCGAATATCATGCACCCCGCCTAAAGCCAGGTCAGCACTTGCCACAACCTCATCAATTCGTCGCCAATTTAGTTCTACCTCTTCCTGAGATAAGTCAGGGTGCAATTCCAAAGCTCGCTCAGCCCCAAAATTTGAACTGGCACGCTCACTTAGTGCCTGACAAACACGGGTAAAATCTAGCTTGGCTAAGGTAGAAGATGAGACCTTCACAACCTTTCCAGTATAAGCATTTTGCAGCCCTAGACCTTTTTAGGGCTTACTTTAGGCAAGAGCTACTCCCACCCCTAACTTTTTAAAAGGCTCGAGCAGACTCTCAGGCGTGCTTTTCTCAACAACTAAGGTGCTAATTTCAGTCACAGGCATAATTACATAGGCCGAAGCAACGCCTAGCTTTTCATGCGAAGCCAGCACGACGGTTTCAGCGGCACGCTCACTCAGCGCGCGTTTCATATAGGCTTCTTCTAAATCCCCAGTACTTAGGCCAGCTTCAGGGTGAACCCCAGTTACACCCATAAAATACGTATCAGCACGAATGTGCGAAAGTTGCTCGAGCGCTACCGCCCCCACCGTAACCACCGAGTGTTTAAATAATTTCCCCCCTATCAGCACAACATCCGCTAGCGGATGATTAATCAGTTCTACCGCGACACTTGGGCTATGGGTGACAATCGTAACTTTTAAGTTTAAAGGCAATTGCCGAGCTACTTGAACCGCAGTTGTGCCCCCATCGAGCATGACAATATGTCTCTCTTGAATCATGCTTGCTGCTTCTTTAGCAATGGCTATTTTGGCAGCAGAAGCAATGGTCTGACGCGTGGCAAAATCAGCTACCGCCACTGAAGCAGGCAGCGCCCCTCCATGAACGCGTTGTAATAAGCCTTCCTTGGCAAGCTCGCGCAAATCACGTCGTATGGTGTCTTCAGAAAGCTCGAGCTCCTGCGCTAAAGACTTAGCAATAACTTGCCCTTTCTCTTTTAAAATCTTAAGAATATGTTGCTTACGCTGACTTGTTAGCATAAGGCTAGTTTACACGAAATTACTTGACATTGCACGAATTTGCACGCATACTAGCTATATGATAGCTTTCCCCAAAAATGACCGTGTTCGCATAATTAAGGTTGAAGTTTTGTCAGATGACTGGTACGTGCTCAATAAAACCAGCTTTGACTATTTACGCAACAATGGCGAGTGGCAAAGCCAAAGCCGTGAAACTTATGATAGGGGTAATGGCGCAACCATTTTACTTTACAATTTAAACCAACAAACCATCATTCTTACCAGGCAGTTTCGTTTTCCCGCCTATGTCAATGGTCTAAACGATGGTTTACTTATTGAAACAGCTGCCGGGCTCTTAGATACAGCTAGCCCCGAGGAGCGCATAAAAGCTGAGGCTGAAGAGGAGACAGGCTACCGTGTACACCACGTCAAAAAAGTTTTTGAAGCCTATATGAGTCCAGGTTCAGTAACAGAAAAGCTTTATTTTTTTGTCGCGGAGTATGACCCTGACTCTAAAGTGAGTGAGGGTGGTGGTCTTGATCATGAAGGCGAAGATATTGAAGTGCTCGAGCTTAAGTTTTCTGAAACCCTCAAGATGATAAATACAGGTCACATTCAAGACGGAAAAACCATCCTGCTCTTGCAATACGCGGCTTTAAACCTTTTTTAAAGTCAGCAAAGGATTATTATACTTACTTTTCAGGACGGTAGCGGGTAAGCAATAAAAGCTATTTTTTCTTTGGAAAAGGTGCTGGTTTGGCTTTACTGCGCTTACGCCCATGATCAGGTGATATACCATCAGCAACCAAATGTAACCACTGGGAAAGGTAATAGCCTAACAGGGAACCTAGGGCTAATTCCTGCCAGTTATTTGAAAGCTGGGTTTGAAATTGAATCTGGTAGCCAAAATAAGGCGCAACTATGTTTGTCAGATAGGCTAGCCCTAATCCTACAACTGCCATATAAACCAAACGTGTTAATGGGCCTATTACCCAGGTATGCGACATCCCTCTATGGTTAAACATCGTCCCATAAGGCACCCAAAGCAACCCTAACAGCCCCCAGTGTCTTTTGGCGCGCACATTGTTTTCTGCCAAATCAAGATCAGGCGTTACCAAAAAACTGCCCACCAAATAGCTCAAACTAAAGAGCGTTACCGTTTGCGGGGCCAGCAGGGTTTCAAATTCTTGCGTTAGCCCTTGGGCCCTGGCGTAGGCGTAACCTGCGGCTAAACCAGCAAAAAAGGTCAGGTTGATTGCTTCATGTGTTTGACCACTGGGCATGGATTAAGTTTATCAGTAGTCTCTTGCTAAGACAAAATCAAAGGTGTACCAGACAGCTTAGCAAAATTAGGGCAGAGCAAATTTAAGGCAGAGCGCCAAAAAAGATGGCAATGGCTTGCGCCGTTTTGTCAGGCCAAGTGTGGGGATAGTACGCCCCTCTATAATCATTAGCAAACGGATGAGGGCACCAGAGCACCAATTCATGGCTAGCATCATAGCGCTGACAGGCAAACGATTGCAGTAAAGGGCTCGAGACGGTCCTTGGCTCGAGCTTAGTGGCATCCGCTTTTATAAACACATCCCGAGCACCTAAACCACTACTAAAAGGCACCAGATTATCTTTCGGTTGGTGCAAAATCATGGCTGAAACCGCCGCAACACAGTCATGTTGCTGAATGCCACCTCCCAGAGAGGCAACTGCGCGCACTTCACCAGCCCTTGCACAAGCAACATCATTAGCAAAATAAGCCCCCAAGGAATGACCGACTGTATAAACCCTCGCACCATCAATACAATACGTCGATTCCATAAGGCTTAAAAGCTGGTCAAATAGTGCAAAATCTCTTTGGTGATCGACGCTATCACCAGCATTTGCCCAGGCATAACCCGTCCCCTGCCTTAAGGCACTTGGGTAGACGATAACAGACTCAGGCATAGCAGACTCGAGCCTAAAATAGCTTCTAACTTGCACATTAGAATTGGTACGCCCATGAAAAGCAAAAATCAGCGGGTAGGCTTGATTAGGGTTGTAATCAGCAGGAACATAGGTGATAAAAGACCGTGTAATACCATTTAGAATTGTCTGACTGGGGTTTTGCGCGGGTGCTGCCAGTCCACAACCGCTGCTTGAGGTAATCACAGGCGTTGCTGGTGCAGGAGCCGAGGCCATAATGACATTCTCTTGTGCCTGGCTTGGCAAACAACCAATTAAGCTAAAACCTAAGACAGTAAATAAAAAGAAGGCTGAAAGGGTAAAAGAAAAACGGTGCATCTGAAACAGACTAAATGAAACAACTATGAGATTGTGTAAATGTCACATAATGAGAATTTGCCCACAGTCGAGTCGCCTTTTTTCACTCAGCTGAAATAATACCGTTACAAAGC
>JAHEBB010000555.1 GCA_024642575.1 Trueperaceae bacterium
GGTATCAAGCACGCCTGGGTCTGTGGGTAAACTTAATTTAATGCGGAAGTCTGCAGGTCTAAGCTGCACGCAATCAACCGAGAAACCACTATCTATAGAAATAACCTCTTTGGTCACTTTTACCCTTGGGGGTTCTTTTACTTCTCCAAAAGGTGTGTACCACCAGGCACCACGCTCTGACATAAGCGGGTCAAAGTAAAGACCTGTTCCTTGTAAATTCATGCTAGCCTCAGCATGAGTATTGTTACAACCAATGGCAGTACCTAAAGGGATAGCCCTAATGCTATTATCGGTGCTCCCTGTAACTTTTGGCATTTGTTCATAAGCTGCTTTTGCACCGTCACTTACCGGTTTTATAACCCCAACATTAAAGCTAAAGCTTAGGTCTTCAGGTTCTATACTTAAATCAATCGGGTTAATACGCACTCGGTCATAACGGGTTGCTTGTTCAAAAGAACCATTCACCTGATCAAAAGCGCCACCATTTAACGCTGAAGCGTGGGTTGTACCTCTGGCCAAGTTTTGCGGACTATGAAGCTGCAAGTATTCATAGTACGAAGTAGCGTCAGGACGGTTATCTTTAGGGGTACCAAAAAGATCGACTTCCTTTGCCTGATCTTTTGGCAAACAGTAAACTTGATAAGCCCTTGCCAGATCACGCTGGTAGAAGATGGTGTAGGCTGAGCTCGAGCTAAACTCCTTCTCGCCACGTACATCTTTTAGGGCATTACAGGTATTGGGCAAATCCCACTTGCCCCGTAGTGGTATAAACTTCGTCCAGTCTCTTAACGTGTCCCGAACTGCTTTGTAGTCATCATCTGTGCCATCACCATAATTAGCTATACTGACAAATTTGCAATCATCAAATTGCCCTGTCTGACATTTCGCAAGTTGCTCTTGCAAATCAAAGCGCAAATTAGCAACTTCATCATTCAAAAAGTCCTCCATATTTTCAGTATTCTTGGTCTCCTGCTCCCCGGCTGCAGGGTTTTCCTGAGGAGCCTCGTAGAGATAACTGTTTTTAATATAGAATTTAGCATCAATGTCAAAATTTTCCAGAAGCTGTAACAGGTGCATGAGCCTACTGGCAGTAAAATGAGAATTCATAGCTTTGATGGCCTCATAAGACTGACCATCTTCGGTGGTAAGCATTTTGTAATCGCTCAATGTCACTTGCTTAGAGCAAACGCTTAAATGCTCGAGCACATCATTGTAGTTATCAATCAATTGAGTGTTTATACTTTTAAAGGGCAGGGCCTGACCCGAACCTAAACTTTCTAAGCCAAAAGCAGCTTTACTTGCCTGAGTAATATTATTTTGCAAACTCAAACACTGTGACTGAATGCCATTGATCAGGTCTTGAACCACGGCACCCGGGTCTGACTGAACATTGATTAAAGTTTCAGCACTAGGGAACATACCCGAGCTAAGCAAATGTACTTTCATATTGGTTTGTGACTTGGCTTTATCGAGCACTTTTTTCAGCGAAGCACTACCCTCTACCCCAAGTTCAGCAATGCTCACGCGGAGGCTACCCTCAATATCTTTTTTATGTTCTTCGCTATAGGTTTCAATTTGCGCAATGATGTAAAACTCACCGCCCAAGGTGATCGAGCTAACAAAGCGGTCACCGCAGCGCTCTAAAAAGCTTTTGTAATCTTCTCTAAACAGCTTGCCAAAACCTGTGCTGGCTGTCGGGTCATCAAAGTTATAGCCTTTGATGCTTACATTATCTTGACCCAAAGTTAAAAAGCCAAAGCTGTGCCCAGTGGCTTTACCCTTGGCAACCAGATAAATATCATTAGAAGTCGTTTCATCATCAAAAAGGACTCGAGCGGCCCCTTCTATTTCAACCACGCCGATACGCGCTTTTAACGCAGCACTTAAATCCATAATGTCTGCAAGTTCTTCACGGGAGCTAGCAAGGTCCATGCTGAACTCGAGCTTTAAGGCACTGGGTTCATACTGCAAAATATCTTCCAAACTACTTTGACCATTACCAAACTCGAGGCATTTTCCTACCCCAAGAAAGCGCTCATTGGGCGTCGAAAAGCCAGAGCCAAAATTAATATTGGCCCCTGGTCTAAAAGGATAGGTTTGAATGGTATAGGTTCCAGCCACTTCTTCAACGGGGTCATTTGGGTCAGGCGAGACTTGTTTCCTAAGTCCGCTTGTACCCGCACCGCAAGAAATAAGCAAAAAACTGATAAGCGCCAGACACATAAGCAATTTGCATCTTTTTAACATTCATGCCTCCAATAAGATTGCTAAGGCACTAAAGATAGTGTCTGATAGATGAGCCTAGCCTTTGACGTTTATAAGGATTCCGCTGGGAATAGAATCCGAATCTAACTCTTCTCGCTCCGCTCGCATTTACTTCCAAGAGATATAGCTAGAATGGATTTTAGATAATTAAAGTCACGAAGCTTTAAGTTAGATTTAGTAAGTCTGAGGATTTATTGTTACAAGTTTATTACACGGACCTTTGATGTTAAATTTTTTATAAAAACCGTTTGCTATAAGAAATCAGCAAAGAAATCCCTGGTTTTTTCAAGTACCTCAATAAAGGTATCAACCTCTTGGAAGCTGTTATAAAAATAAAAACTCGCCCTGGCGGTTGACTGTAAGCCCAAATGTTTCATAAGTGGCTGAGCACAGTGATGCCCCGCGCGTATAGCAATACCTTCTTGATCTAAGGCTGTTGCCACATCGTGTGGGTGTACCCCTCTAATATTAAAAGGAATGATGCCGCCGCGGTCATGACCTTCGGGGCCGTAAAGTTCTATGCGCTCGAGCTTTTTCATTTTTTCTAGAGCGTAGTTTGTCAGCAATTGATCATGCTCAAAAATAGCGTCCATACCAATAGCTTCCAGATAGTCAGCCGCTGCCCCCAAGGCAATTGCCTCAGCAATATTCGGTGTACCTGCTTCAAACCTATTTGGAATATCGGCGTAGCTACTGCCCTCAATGGCAACCTTGCGTATCATCTCGCCCCCACCCAAAAAGGGGGGCATGGCTTTAAGCAATTCGGCTTTACCCCAAAGCGCCCCCGCACCTGTCGGCCCACACATTTTGTGACCTGAAAGTGCATAAAAATCTACCCCTAAATCCTGCACATCTACTTTTAGGTGCGGCGCAGCTTGCGCGCCATCAGCAATCATGATTGCCCCAACTTCGTGGGCTTTTTTTGCTAGCATTTTAATCGGATGAATGACACCCAGTACATTAGACATATGTGCAACCGAAACGACTTTGGTTTTCTCTGAAACCAGACTCTCAAAGTCACCTAAATCCAGGCGAAAATCACTGCCCAATTTGATGGCTTTGACGACTGCTCCTGTTCTGGCTGCTACAAAATGCCAGGGCACAATATTGGCATGGTGCTCGGCGTAGTCAATCAAAATTTCATCGCCAGATTTCAGGTTTTCCATACCCCAGCTATAGGCAATCA
>JAHEBB010000556.1 GCA_024642575.1 Trueperaceae bacterium
GCCTCCGTTGGGGAAAGGTTTTGGCTCACAAAGGAAAATCTGAATTTACCTCGGAATAAACTGCAAAAACGACTTTCGAACAAAGCTACTCTTCTGGAAAAACGATTTGCCCAAAAATCAACCTGGCTTTGCCGTGTGCTGGCAGGGCCTCTGGATAGCAGGGATTACCATTAACAACCCTTGAGTCTTTTCCAATCATCGCTAAAGCTGCATCAAGACTTATACTTTTGCTACTGCCTCTCCAGTCTGCGCCTGCTAATAAGCTCGTACCATAACCAGAAGCACTAGACATCATTTCTTGGGCATTCCAATAGCCACTTTCATAAATGAAAAAAGTACCGTCGAGACAGTTTGATGACAAAGTTGTTGTGCCTACGAATGTACTTATATCGGTAGCAGGAAAGTAATCACTGTCAATGGTCCAGCTTGCACAGCCATTTAGCCACTCAACATCAGAAAAGTAAACGCCCGTGTGCTTTTCACCGCGAACATGAACGACATCTCCCTCGTCAACCACTTCTCCAGGAACCTCGCTACAAGATATTTCAAAAGCCCTATAGGGGAATACTCGAGGCTGAGCGTGAGCTATGGAAACAACAGCAAGAAGTAAGATTAAGCATACTAGCTTTTTCATGATTGCCTCCAAAAACGGCTTTGTGCGCCAGGGCTAGTAGTTTAAAAACAAGAGGTTGCGCGCGTTCTTGAAAAGGGTGTAGTGACAAAAAGCGACCATTTGCAAAGGATTAGTTCGAGCTGGCTAAAGCTATGGAGTGAGGGTTACTAAAAACCTAACTTTGTATGCCTTATGGATGCTGTATGTTGCAAGCAACTTTTGAGTTGTTCCGCTTTATAGATTAAGTGAAGCTTTTGTTTGTTATTACTTAAGGTACAAGTGGCATAAAGCGCGATGCACGCAGGCAGCGCAGCCTGCCAAGACAAGAATCATTGAGCAGGAAGAACCTTAGGTGGTCTTGTTCTGTTAGCATCACTGTGTATTTGCCTATAGCATCTGGGCAATATGAGGCAGTTGCGTCTGAGGTGAAGCTAAGCGTGGTATCCACAAGACTATATTCACCGCTATCCATGCTGGTATTGTTAGTGAGATCAACCAGAATACTGAAGTTGCCACTATCCTTGAATACCAGATACAAAGGTTTGGGGCTTGCCTGAATTTGCCAGAACCCCACAAGATCTGTAGAGCTAAGCTCGAGCTTCATGTTAGTTAGCAGCTGTCCACTTATTTCGCCTCGTGGATAGTCTTTAGTATGAATGATGATGAAGTACAAACCATCTTTGAGCTCTTGAACCTGTGCTTCGTTTAGCTTAAACACCCCAAAAAACTGACCTGTTGTACCGCCATCATTTAAGAGCGATAGCGTTGGTAAGCCTGGATATACTTCTTCATAAGCTCTTACAACAGTTGCGCGTTCAATCTGGGTTGATCTGTGAATAACAACACCAGTTAGGCCGACACGCCTTAGAGTATCTTGCCCAAAGATCTCACTTGATAGGTCAGCATAATCACCTGTTACCATCAAAAGGTTATTAACCAAGATTGCCGTGGCCTTAGCATGTGCTGTTGTTGCAACAGTAGGCAGCATTTGGTCTCCACTTAAATAGGTATTGAAGATAATGGGCAGGCCGTTAGTAGGCTGCGCAAAACCAGAGCAGAATAATCCTAAGGCTAACAACAAGGGAAGGGTAAAACGTAAGTAAAAGCCATATAACATATTGGGCCTTCCTTTTGGTGGTGAATAAGAGATAGCTAGAGCCTGGGTTGATTGCTCAAAGCAAAGGTGGATAGCATGACCAGAATCCCAGCAGTATTAAGCAATATTCAGCAACGCAGCTTCATGTCTTTATCCTTCCTTAGTCGTTCAGGGAGCGTTTACTAAGTGCTCCCTGAACGACTCCGTTGAACGAGTAGAAACCTTATGGATAGGTGATGCGGTAAAGCACATTCGTCATGTCACCTGTTACGTAGATAGTGCCAGAGGGACCCACTGCTACACCGTTGTAAAGGTAACTGGGTGCAAAGCTAGGTTGCATAACACCTAGCTCGAGCCCTTCGGCAATCAGCCGAGGTTCTTTCATACCTTCGGGATCAAGCTCATATGAGCTATCCCCAAGCAGACATTGCCCGACAAAGAGTCGTCCATCCTCGGAAAAGGTAATGGGATTAACACCAGGAGAAAGTTGCGTTTCACGGTGACTCCTTTCTAAGAGTCCAGAGAACGTAGTGAGTTTGTATGAAACACCTCTTAAACCCTCATATTCCCCTGCCACAGATGGTTTAGGCGTCTACCTTAGTTATGTTTTAATCCTTACTTGTGTTTAAAATTTCAAAGAACTTTTCGCTTGGAGAGATCGTGAGCTTGGTAAAAGCCAGATTCAAGCCTGAGTTACGCCTTAAGCTGTAGCCGAAGGTTGAAGATAAATGAGATGCCTTTACCATAGACTCCTCCCTTCCTGATTGCTATACACGGCTATATACGCTATATACGTGGATTAGTCTAACCTGAGGCTAGCGTAGCGCAAAAAAACGAGGTATTTCAAGCGTACTTGTCTTACAAGCCCAGTCATTGAATTGCCTACGTTAGTTTCAGCTCATGCAGACTTAAAGATAATGTTGATTTGGCTATTTTTACCGTTTTGGTCAGTAAAAGCCCTACGGTTTGTAAGGGCATAGCTGACCTTTTCTTACCCCTTTTTTAGTAAGCTTAGAGAATTAAAGGGTATTGGAGATGGAGAGATTAAGCAGTTTGAAACCTGGGTATGCATGCTTTTGAGATGAGGTGGTAACTGTGAAATGGCTTCTTAGTTTACTGGGCTTTATATTTATCCTAAGTTCATGCCAGAAGCTTCCTGATGTTCAGGTTCCGCAAATCGAACCACCGATTGAGCTTGATGTATCCCTAGAGGCCGACAGGTTGATAACAAATACCTTGGTCGCTTTAGAGCTTAGAGTAAGAGGTGGTGTACCCGATAGGCTCGAGCTTCTTTTAGACAATGCTCCCTTAAACACTTTTGCGCTAAACCCTACATCAAATCAAAAAACTGACTATAAATTTATCTGGGATTCGCGTACGAGTTCTGAAGGTTTACATCATTTAAAAGCAGTTGCGTATGCGGCTGAGCAAGTCTTTAGTAGTCAAGAATTATCTATCACTATAGACCGCACCGCGCCACAGGTTTTAGCCTTGTCACCTGAACCTAGTAAACCTCTTATAGATATCCCTGAGGTTATTGAAATTTTGTTCTCAGAACCTTTAACTGAAGCAAGTATGACGAATGAAACGATTTTTCTAACAAACATGGCAGGCCTGATTATTCCAACTGTATTTTCGTGCGAAGGTGAAAAATTAACGCTTCAGCTACTCGAGCCTTTAACTTTACCTTCTAACCTTAAGCTCGAGCTTGCTGTTAAAGATTTGGCAGGCAATGAGCTTC
>JAHEBB010000557.1 GCA_024642575.1 Trueperaceae bacterium
AGCTCATTTACGCCTCCCACCCAGATAGCATCGATTACACAGAACACGGCATTGATCACGCCATTGTGATTGACAATACTGGCAAATGGCGTGATGAAGCGGGCTTAGGCTTGCATCTGAAAGCCAAAGGCGTAAGCAAAGTCATCTTGACAGCACCTGGTAAAGGGAATCTAAAAAATATCGTTTATGGCGTCAATCATAAAACCATTACAGAAAATGACACCATCATCTCAGCAGCAAGCTGCACCACCAACGCTATTACCCCCGTACTCAAAGTTTTGCATAATCACTACATAATTGAGAGTGGTCATATTGAAACGATTCATTCTTATACCAACGACCAAAACCTGATTGACAATTATCACAAAAATGACCGTAGAGGCCGAAGCGCGCCTCTCAATATGGTGATAACCGAAACAGGTGCAGCTAAGGCTGTTGCCAAGGCTTTACCCGAACTTTCTGGCAAACTCACAGGCAACGCCATTCGTGTACCCACACCCAACGTCTCTTTAGCTATTTTGAGCTTGAATTTGACTCATGAGGTCAGTAAGGAAGAACTCAATCAGTTTTTGCGTCAAACCTCACTCAACTCTTCCCTACGCGACCAAATTGATTTCACAACTTCAACCGAGATTGTTTCAAGTGACTTGGTAGGCTCGAGCCGCACTGGCATTATTGACGCAAACGCTACTATTACCCAGGGAAAACGCTGCACGCTTTATGTCTGGTACGACAATGAGGCAGGCTACAGCTATCAGGTGATAAGGGTATTGCAGCATATGGCAGGGCTTTATTATCCCAGCTTGCCTTTTTAACCTATTCAAGCAACAAAAAAAGGAAAGGCTCGAGCCTTTCCTTTTTTTATTTGTTTAGCTTTTAGGGGCCAGGAACAGTCTGGGTAATAATAAAGTCATCCCCACAAGTAACAGGTGTTGGAATGGCTGCATCATAGGGTGGTGTGATATTTACACATGCCCTCCGTGAATCGGCAGCTTCAGACTTACTTGTACCTTTTAACACAGCTTGCGAGCTACCTGGAGACACTGATATTACTTTTAGTTCGTCATCCCAGTTGTCTAGAACACGACCTTCATAGCCGACCGTACCGTCAACGCGACCATCTGGCGTTGCAACAGGTGGGTCACCTGAAACTTTGTCATTTGCAGCGTTAGGAATAAATTTAACAAAGTTATCAGCTAACTCAACGGTCATGACGGCTTTCTCAGAAGTACGCCCAAAGTTATTGTTACTAAGGAACTCAAACCCGACAGAATTTACTGCTGTTGAAGTAACGGTAGAATTCGTAATTTTAACTGAAGTTATGTGCTCAGACTCAACTAGGAAGCCAGATTCTTTAGTACCAACACCAACTACATCAGAAGCATCAATATCTACAGAAATGGGATCATTAATAGAAATGGGGGTATTTCCAGCACCTGTAACTTTTACCCGCTTCATGATTAGGTTATATCTTGCTGTAGAAGTACCAACAGGTCCTAGATTTTCAAATTTGGCATCACAGTTAACATGAGGACATCTATCTGTTTCTGTTACATTAAAACCAAACCCACCAGGATAAAGGATATTTATGTCTGTCAGCGTTAATGTGCCCGTCATTTGATCAGTAGTAATAATACCAGATTGACCAGGCCCATTGGCTAAGTCAGCAGTTGCATTTCCAGCAGCATTTGCCCGATTAATGGTCAAACCAGAAATCGTTACATCATTTGCTTGGAAACTCACCACTATATTTTTCTTATTATCATCATTGTAATCTGCTAATGAGATAGTAACGTTTGCAGGTTTACTCAAAATGGTTTTAGTAACTGAATTGGCTTTTAAAACCGTTGTTCCTTCAATACTTACATCTGCTTCTTGACCTAAAAGCCTTTGATTGCTTTTGAGTTGTATACCATATTTCGCATTATCGGCAGGAATATAAGTTCCTGCGTACAGCACAATAATATCACCAGCTTTTGAAGCTGACATGGCAGAAAGCAAAGATTGAAGGGGTTTAGCTGAGGTACCATCACCATTGGGGGCTGCGTCAGCTTTTACATAAACAGCCACTTGATTTTCTGGTAATGTTGCATTTGCATCTTTAACATCTACAGTTACCGTAGCCGTATCTGCTCCGGCGGCATAGGTAAAGGTATCTGAGCCGACAAAACCAGCTTTGGGAGCGTAACTAAAACTGCCGTTAGCTTTAATTTCAACGGTACCACCTTGAGAAGTTGCTTTACTTGCAACTGCTGTAATAGTTTTTGCCGTGTCATTATCGGTTAGCTTTTTGGCGTCAGTAACCGCAGCATTTCCAGAAGCTGCAATGCCACCCGCTTCCAAAAGGGTGTTGGCAAAGGTTGAATAGGTGTCATTCGTTACTTTACCGCTAGCAGCAGCAATTGTGACCGTAATCGTTCCAGTATCTGATCCACCTTTACCATCGGTAACGGTAAAATCAAACGTAGCAGTTGAGCCTGCGGCAGCGCCCGCAGCAGCGGTATAGGTAACGGAACGGCTAGTATCAAAATCAGCATCTTTGACAACCGTACCTGCACTGGGTGTTCCCAGAGTAAAGCTTAAGGGGTCGCTATCAGCATCGGTAGCAGCCAAAGTCACTTTAACTGACCCACCTGCTGCAACATCCGCCGTACCATCAGTCGCAACAGGCGCATTGTTACCTGCGGCATTGACGTTAACGGTTACTTTTGCTGTATTAGAAGCACCACCTGCGTCACTAGCCGTAAAGGTAAAGCTATCTTGACCTGTAAACCCAGCACTAGGTGTATAGACGACCGTATCTTTTTTTGCACCAGAGAGTTCACTTAAGGAACCTTTAGTAGGATTAGCAACTATTTTAAAAGTTAAAGCATCACTTTCAGTATCAGTTGCTTTTAAGGTAATCGTAACTGCCTTACCAATTTCAGTACTTACCGTTTGTGCTGTCGCTACGGGCCGATTGTTTTCTGCCGGTGGCGTACAGGCTGCAATAAAGAACAGCAAGCCTAGAAAAACTAAAACGAGTTTAGCTTGTCTCATGTATTCATTCCTCCTGCGAACCAGTTGATTTTGATTGCCCACCATTAGCAATCTCCTGGTCGCGACGTTTAAGCAAAGCGAGTTATACCATAAGCAAATTAGAGCTTTAATAAGGAAATTCTCAAATTACTTAACACATCTTCACAAGAGCAAGTTTAACCCTGATTGACTGTAAGATTCCATGAAAATCCCTTAAGATATGGGTGTTAAATTTTTCACAGACCAGTTTGAAATCTCTATAAAGGGTATCGTTACAATGTTTATAGAAGTTCTTAATAAGCCTGGAAAACTTTCTTTTTTAGTATCTTAATAGAGCTGAAATCTAGCAAAAATGTTTGTTAAAAAGAAGGCATTTTAGTTATTAAGACCATGCAGATGAATGCTTGCGTTTAACACAATTTGGCAAAGGC
>JAHEBB010000125.1 GCA_024642575.1 Trueperaceae bacterium
ATAAAGACTGCCACCACAAGATTAACGTTCGCATATTCTAAGTTGGCGATCGCTTGAAAGACGTTTGGCAGGGCAATACCCAAGCCGACACCCGCAGCAATACATAAGCCAACCCAGAGGGATAGGTAACGCTCAAATAAACCCATAGGAGACGTTTGCTTAGACATAATCACTCCCTAAGAACTGACAGTTAAAAGTCATGACAGGCTCTCCTTAATCCTTGTAGATTGAAGGTCAGCTTCAAGAGGGTTTTTACCTGATTTCAGTGTTTCAATAAGGGTCTTGCAACTATTGCCAATGGCATCACGAACCTCACGCCAGGTACTTAACGTGCCGCCTGATGGGTCAGGAAAAGAAACATGCAACCGTGTTGTCTTAGCCGGATAGGTAGGGCAAACCTCATTTGCGCTATCACAAACGGTCATAAGCACATCAAAGTTCCATTTATCAGGTAAATCATCAAGGGTCTTTGAACTATGGCTCAATAAGTCAATACCGACTTCTTTCATCACGGTGATAGCGTCAGGTTTTACAAATGTTTGCTCTGTACCTGCGGAGAAAACTTCAACTTTTAAGCCTAAATCATTTGCATAATGTCTGAGCCAACCTTCCGCCATTTGGCTGCGAGCTGAATTGTGAGTGCAAAGAACAAGTAAGCGCATTTAAGAAACTACCTTTTTGGCTAGAATTTCATATTTCAGCAAAGCATCCCTAACGGTTTTGAAACCTTCAGGTAATAGTTCATAAAAGACCCAGCGCCCACGTTTTTCGGAACTAATAAAGCCAGCTTGCTCGAGTAATTTCATATGGTGGCTAATTGTGGGTTGTTTGAAACCTAAAAACGTTTCTAGATCACAACCACACACACCCTCTTCACGAGAACAACAAGTCAAAATAGGGTCATACAGAAATTCTAGAATTTTAAGGCGGGTAGGGTCAGCCAGTATCTTTAGTTTTTCGGATAAGTCAGACATATAGATATTAGTCTATCAATAGGTGGTCAGCTATGTGTCATGAAATAGACGACAAAAAAGAAACTATTTAGAACGTTAGCGTACCTTAACTAGCTACTAAAGATTTTGAGGAGCACTTGGTATCGTAAATGCCTCTTTTTTGACCATAGACTTATCGATATTTTTTCGGCAGTAAGTGTTTTTGGGTTAACTGTGCCAGCCGAATTAAGCAAAGTACTAGAAACCAGGCGTTACGCTGCTAAAGCTTTTATTTCGGAACCGTGGCATGCCCTTTTTCATACAGAAGCTGAGCGGTGGCACAGCTTTGACATGGCTGTTGCCGAATATGAAGCGCTGCTGACTGGCTACAGGAGGTTTGGTTATAAACTGGTTTTCCTGCCGCAGGTATCCGTTGAAGAAAGACGCGCGTTTATCTTGAAGAATCTAAAGTAAAGACCCTAACACTTAATTGAAAAGTCAGGCTAGCCCTACCTAACTTCTTTAGATGTGCGATTAAAGGACAGAGGGGATATTGGTGTTACAGCCATTGAGCTTGGTTTAAGTTCTAGCAGCATATCGGTCTGGAAAAGGGTCTTAAGAAAAAGATAAATGAGCTCTAATAAGCAGTAAAATGGTCTTATGCGAAAGACAACCTAGAAGCAGAGGACAGTTATGTTTTTGGCAAGTCGCAACCTTTTTTACCATAAAGGGCGTCTTCTTTTAAGCGTCATTGGGGTGGCGTTGGCACTAACGCTTGTCATTCTTTTGGATGGGCTGCTTAAGGGTACGAGTAAACAAGTTACTGCTTATTTAGATCATACGCCAGGAAGTCTTGTGCTGCTGCAAGAAGGTGCAAATAGCCTTGCGGCAGCAAGCTCACTTTTGCCCAAGGGAAGCTCGAGCCTTGCCCGTGAAGTAGCTGGTGTTGCCAGAGTTATTCCCGTTCTTAGTCAAACCGCTTATTTGGATTTGGGTGGCAAAAAAATATTTACTTTTCTTATGGGTTATGACCCAAACCAAGGTGGAGGGCCCTGGAACCTTGCTGCGGGTAGGCATCCTTTAAACGCTAGAGAAATCGTCATGGATCAGACCCTGGCGCAGATTCACAAAATCAAGCTGAATGATACGCTCGAGTTTGGAGGCTATAGCTTTACCGTGGTAGGTCTTTCTGGGGGCACTAAAGGTTGGATGACCACCATCGTCTTTTTGAGAAAAGCCGACCTTGCAGCCTTTATGCGCATGTCAGATATTGATAGCTTTTTACTTCTTGAGCCAGCGGCGGGTGTTAAGGCTCAAGACCTCCAAAAGCGTTTGGCGGAGCTTCCAGGGGTTGATGTCCTTTTAAAATCTGAAGTAAATAAAAATGATCTGCGCTTTTCTGACGCTGTCTTTAAACCCATGCAATTTATGAGTATCATTGCTTTTTGGGTAGCTAGTTTGCTGGTCGGTATGCTGATTTATACGTCGATACTTGAGCAAAAACACGAGTATGGGGTGCTTAAGGCGATTGGCTCGAGCAATTCGTTCTTGTATGGGCTTGTCCTCAAGCAAAGCCTTATTTTGACCCTTATGGGGGCTTTGCTTGGCATGGCAGTAGCCGCTATAGTCGCTGGCGTGATCATGGTTTGGCAAAAACAGTTCCTGGTCGTGCTCGAGCCTCAAACGATTGGGCTTACGCTGTTTTCAGCTTTAGTCATGGCACTCATTGCCGTACTCGTGCCGATGAAGATGCTTATGCGACTCTCACCTGCGGAAGTCTTTAGGAGCTAATAAGGGTGTTGCAGCTTGCCTGGCAAAACCTCAAACAGAACCAAAGTCGTTTTTGGTTTTCGGTCATGGGCGTCGGGCTTGCGCTTAGCCTGGTTCTAGCGCTTGACGCTGTGGTTGCTGGTTTAGAAAACCAGCTTACAGCCTATATTGAGCGTTCTGGAGCCGATGTGTGGGTTGCTCAAGAGGGGGTCAGAAATTTACATATGGTCAGCTCAAACCTACCCGCCGAAGTGGCTAGCCGTATTGCTGAGCTGCCAGGCGTTAGCGCTGTCACACCCTTGCTATATACCACGCAGATGCTTGGCTTGGCTGGAAATAGCAAGCTTAGCTATGTCATTGGGCTTCCCCATGACGCAGTAATGGGCCGCCCTACTAAAATAATTCAGGGACTTGCCGAGCTCGAGCCAGGAGAAATGATTGTTGACCAGCAGGGTCAAGCTGCCAAGATAAGCTTAGCTGATACAATTCGCCTATTTGG
This sequence comes from Trueperaceae bacterium, assembly GCA_024642575.1. Lineage (GTDB taxonomy): Bacteria > Deinococcota > Deinococci > Deinococcales > Trueperaceae > JAHEBB01. The sequence goes on from JAHEBB010000125.1 coordinate 3,202, forward strand.
TCGCAATTTTAAAGTTGTGGGCTTATCTTCAGGACTTAGTAATCCCATAACCAATGTCGTTTTTATTTCGTTTGAAGACTTCGCACGTTTCAGGCAAGTAAAAGACACGGTTAGTTTTGTACTAGTCAAGACTGAGCATTCAGAAAAAGCAAAGGAGCTAGCCTCCTATATTGAGTCTGAAGTGCCTGGAGTTACGGCTACCTCAGGTGCCGATTTTGCTAAAGAAGAGCGTAAAATTATTAAAGATATGGGCCTAAAAGCAATTACGCTGATGAATGCACTTAGTTCAATGATTGGATTAGCTGTGCTTATGCTAACAATCTACCTGGCTACCTTAACTAGATGGAACGAGTACGGCGTTTTACGAGCTTTAGGCGCGCGTAAAGTTGAGCTGTTTAAAGTGGTTTTTGCCCAGACTTTTTTCGTTGTCATTCTGGGTCTAGGGGTTGCGCTTAGTGTAACCGTCTTATTGGCCCTCATTCTGCCCCATCTAAATGCTGGCTTAACCATGAAATTGCAAATAACTGGGGTTTCAGTGCTTAAAACAACGCTGACGTCCTTTTTGTTAGCATTTGTTGCTGCTCTTTTGCCCATTGTCCAACTGAATCGCCTAGATCCAGCAGCGGTTTTTCAAGGGGTTCGTAAGCTATGACGCCTATTCTAAGGGTTAAAAATCTGAGTAAATACTACGGTACAGAGCCAAATAGCGTCACGGCGGTCCAAAAGGTTTCTTTGGAAATCGCAAAAGCAGAAGTGGTTCTTATTATGGGGCCTTCAGGTTCAGGAAAAACAACCTTACTTTCTATGCTCGGTGCTTTGCTTCGACCAAGTGAAGGCGAGATTTTCCTTAAGGGGCGGTCAATAACTGAGCTAAGTGAAACTGAGCTTTCGACCCTTCGGCTCCATGAGCTTGGCTTTATCTTCCAGAATTTTCACCTTCTTTCGGCCTTAACTGCCTTAGACAATGTGGCTCTGGTAGCAAAAATGGCTGGTTTAAGCCATAGCGAAGCAAGAACCAAAGCCGAGTTCATGCTTAGTGAGCTGGGCTTAGCAGGGCGCTTAAGGTTTCTACCTGAAAAGCTGTCCGGGGGCGAAAAGCAACGTGTAGCTATTGCGAGAGCCATGATTAATAACCCCAGCCTCATTTTGGCAGATGAGCCTACCGCCAACCTTGACTCGAAGACGGGTTATGGTGTCATGCAACTGTTGAGCCGTATGGCTAAAGAGGAAGAGCGCAGTGTTTTAATTGTTTCCCATGACAGCCGAATACGGGATATTTCAGACAGAGTTCTTTGGCTCGAGGATGGGCGGCTTAAGTAGCGGGTTCGCGCTCGAGCCAGTCTCTTTTTAAATCTACAAAATAGCCCTCATGCAAGCTTTTACGTATTTCGGTCATGAGATCAGCCATAAATTGCAAATTGTGCAGGGTTGCCAGACTATGGGCTTGCTGCTCGCCTGCTTTAAAAAGATGGCGCAAATAGCTGCGACTATAGTGTTTGCAGGTATAACAAGAGCAGTCTTCATCAATGGGCCTTGTGTCATCAGCAAATTTGGCATTTCTGATATTGATACGGAATTTATCTAGCGTTTTGCCTTCATCATCAAAGCGTTTTAAAAGACCACCGTTGCGCGCATTGCGTGTTGGGCTCACGCAGTCAAAGGTATCAACACCCCGCTCAACGGCTTCAAAAATACTAGGAATATCGCCAATGCCTAAAAGGTGACGCGGTTTATCATCAGGCAATTCAGGGATGGTCCAATCTAAAATCGCGTACATATCGGTAAGGGTATTACCAAGATTGCCGCCAATGGCAATGCCATCAAAGGGCATTGAGGCAATTACCTGAGCACTTTCGGTACGGACATCTTGAAATGCGCCACCCTGCACAATGCCATAAAGCATTTGGGCGTAGTCATGTACGGGGTCATGACTTGCACTATAGTCAAGACAGCGCTTTGCCCAGCGGTGCGTGCGATCAGCGCTTTTTTTGGTGTAGCGCTTATCATGAAGCGGGCTGGTGCATTCATCAAAAGCCAGGATGATATCGGCACCCAGCTGGCGCTGAATAGAGATGCTCTTTTCGGGGGTAAAGATATGCTCACTGCCATCAATGTGGCTACGAAAGCGCACCTCATCTTCACCGATTTTGACCAGCGACTTACCTTTTTTACTGCGTATGGCTGCCGAAGACAAGATGCCGCCTTCTTCACCTGGAAAGATATTGGCAATTTTGCCTACCCCGTGCTCAATGCTGGCACCCAGACTAAAGACCTGAAAGCCACCTGAATCGGTAAGGACAGGGGCATGCCAGTTCATAAACTTATGAACGCCACCATGCTTGGCTACGACGTCTTGCCCGGGTCGCAAATAAAGGTGATAGGTATTGGCAAAGATAACTTGGGTACCCGCGTCTTTGGCTTGCTCGGGGCTTAAGGATTTGATACTGGCCTGTGTACCTACGGCGACAAAAGCAGGGGTTTCTATAAGCCCATGAGGTGTTTGGTAAGAGGCCGCTCGAGCCTTACCCTGGCGTGATTGAATGGAAAAACTAAATCCAGCTTGCATAGCGCCATTCTAACGGCTAAGGACTCGTTGGCAGGTCGTTAGGCTTTAGCAAGTCAGGCTTGTATTGAACGCCAAAAGACCCTGTGTCATCCTCTGAGTCTGGGTTTTCATCTTTGCCATTAGCAGTTTCAGAAGAACTACCTGTCCCTAAACTGGATGGTTCTGCTAGATTGGCAAACTCAAAGGACTGAAGTCTAAAGTTGTCAAACAGAACCGTGGCATCCTCAGTGTAAAAGCCAATGCCACCTTGGGTATAAGGATCAAGTAAATCCTTACAGCTGACAAGTTTTTGCGTGATTGTTTCCCCGTTTAGGTTTTGTCTAAGCCAATAGATCTCAAACCCATCTTGATGTTGCAAGATGCGAAAGGTATGCGTTTTACCAAGCCCAAAGCCAAAGCGGGGCAAGGTTGAGGTAACCAGACAATCGCCTGTTTCCGCCATGGGCTCGTTTGGGTCAAAGCGCAAAGGAAAAAAGCGCTGTGCACCGTAGATAAGGTCATCAACCTTGCCGTCGTTATCGCAGTCAATATTGGCTTGGGCGACCTCAGGCGAAACGTTGTAACTACAGTCCCAGGTATCAGGGTTAGCAGGCTCGAGCTTGCCAATTTCAATACCAGGAAAAGTCGTGTCGCTTTCCTTTACGTAAAAATAGTAAAAAGTATAGGGAACAATTTCTTTTAAGATTTTGGCTTGTTTAGGGTCGGTATTTTTTTCGAGATTCCAGGTAATCCAGCCTCGCTCCCAGAGATTGGGTTTATCCCGCAGTTGTTTTTCGGTGGTCATATCAACCTCGAACCAGAAAAAGTTGGCCGGAACTTTGGTACCCAGTGAGGTGCTTAATAAGCTTGCATGGGTGCTATAGGCATCTTCAGGAACCGTCGGAGATAAGCGTAAGGCTTTACCAGTTGTTTCAATGCCATCGTTTTTAAGATCGCCATCAAATATAACCTGATAAGGCATATCGCCATATAAAGACTGCTTTTCTGTTTCAGGCCAGAGTTCTTGCTTATAGGCATTAAAAAAATCCTGGCGAAGATCAAAAGGAAGAGGCGCAGGGTCTGCACTGCTACTGACAGGTTCTGGGATGGTTACGCTTACTTTTATGTTGACCTTTAGATCTAGTTCAGCTTCTTCAAGGGCCTTAGCTTTTTCGGTAGAACTAAGGCTCGAGGCATCTTGAGCCTTAACATTGCTGCTTTCTTTGAGGCAAGCACTTAAAAGAAAGCCCATACTAAGGAGAGCTAAAATAATGAATGAGGCGCGAAGGCGTATCAAGTCAAAATAGTATAGCTTACGAGCTTAATTTGCCAAGGTGCGTTTACCTCATGCAGCTAAGGCTCGAGCTTATGCCTGATTTAAGAGGATGTGTTTGCATAACGTAACTGCGTAAGCATAAGGTAGCAAAGCCCTAAAAAAAGCGAAAAAATAAACGTGACGCCCCAGGCACCTGGATGATCAAAAGGGTTAGCAAAGCGCAGCCAAATATCAGACATAAGGGCTAAAGGTTGGGTAAGCAAATCCCAACTGTTCCAGCGGAGAAACCTTCCTAAATAGATGCCAAAGCTTGCCAAGAATAAGGCAAAAATGACAAAGAGGCTCGAGCTTAGCTTGCCAAAGCGCTCCTTAAATTCCTTTTGTATGTCAGAGAGGGAAACAAAGCCTAAAAGTAAGCCGTTCCAGGCAAACGATAAGATCACCACCAAATCAAACCATAAAGGTGCCCCCGGGCGAGGACGCAAGTGAAAAAGATCAGTAAGAATGTAAGGGGCATTAGGAAAAAAGAGGAGCCAGATAAAAGCCAAACTTAAAAATAGCAGGGTAGGCAGACCTTTTCTTAGCCGAATAAAACTACTTAGCGCAAAAGGAATAAAGGCCAAAAACAAGTTCCAGACAAGAAAACTAAAATGGGTCGTGCCACTAAAGTAAGCTCTGGCAATTAACAAAGAAAAACTAAAGCCAATGGATAAGCTAAATAAAATAAGGTTATTGACCAAAGGCTTTTGACTTATGCTGGCTAAAGTTTTCATAACGTACCTAAGCTATAAGTATGCCCTGAGTTTTTGGGGAAGGGATGTTATCTTGAAGGGCAGCTAGATGAATCAAGTCCTAGAATTTAGGTTAATAGACTAGAGTTTAGGCTCGAGCTGCTTCTAAAGCAGCGTAAATAGTCAACGCTTTCTCTTTAGCAAAAAGGTTATACTCAGTACAAAAATCTGTCTTATGTTGAGAAGGTAGGAAGTCTAAAAATGCGTGAAGCTGTGATTGTAAGTGCCATACGTACGCCAGTTGCCAGGGCCTATAAAGGCATGCTCAAAGATACCCGCCCCGATGATCTGGCTGCCCTCGTCATCAATGAAGCTTTGGCAAAGGTCGGTTTTGACCCGAAAAAGGTCGATGATGTTTTACTTGGCAATGCTCACCCAGAAGGGGAGGCAGGCTATAACTTTGCGCGTATTGCTGTGCAACTTTCCACCTTACCTAACAGCGTAGCAGGTGCCACCATTAACCGTTTTTGTGCAAGTGGTCTACAAACCATTACCCAAGCCGCGCAATCGGTCATGCTAGGTATGAATGAGGCCGTCTTGGCAGGCGGGAGCGACTGTACCAGTAGGGTGCCAATGGGCGGTTTTAACGTTAAGCAAACGCTTAACCGAAAGCTGGTTAAAGCGCAACCTGAAGCCTATCACAGCATGGGGCAAACAGCAGAAGCGGTTGCGCGTAAATTTGCTATAAGTCGAGAAGAGCAAGATCAATTTGCGCTAAAGTCACAGCAGAAGGCGGTTAAAGCTTGGCAAGAGGGCAAGTTTGTGGGGCATGTCGTGCCTGTCAAGACTCGAGTTCAAGATGAAGAAGGTAACTGGCATGAAGTGACTTTAAGCAAGGACGAAGGCCCAAGAGCAGATACCAGCTTAGAAAAACTTGCCAGTCTTAAAACTGTATTTGCCGAGGATGCTGCTGCTACGGTTACAGCAGGGAACAGTAGCCCACTCAATGACGGTGCTGCCATGACCCTGATCATGAGCAAAGAAGAGGCAGACGCTCTGGGCTTAAAACCATTGGCACGTTTTTTACAAGCTGCGGTTGTGGGCGTACCTCCCGAGATTATGGGCATTGGTCCTGTTCCGGCTATTCGAAAACTCTTGACCAAAGTCGGCATGACCATTGCTGATATTGACCTGTTTGAAATTAATGAGGCCTTTGCCTCACAGGCGTTTTATTCTCAACGTGAACTCGGCATTCCTGATGACAAGCTGAATGTCAATGGCGGCGCTATTGCCCTAGGACACCCGCTGGGTGCCACCGGCGCTCGTATTGCGGCTGATCTTTTTGCAGAAATGAACCGTAGTCATAAAGAATTTGGCGTGATTAGTATGTGTGTAGGTGGTGGGCAGGGAATGGCGGGTCTTTTCCAATTGATCTAAGGCCAATAGGATTGAGTCATTTATGCCCTATCAGCCCGTCCTATTGAATGGTCCATCCGCCATCAATCATCAGTGTTTCACCCGTAATCATTCGAGCAGCCTCAGAGGCTAAGAAAACGACTGCACTGGCAACATCTTCGGGTTCACCAACATCTCCTAAGGGAATGCGTGCTTTTACTGTTTCCATAAAGGCAGCGTCACCTAGCCATTTTTTTGTACCTGGGGTTTTTATAAAGGTTGGAGCTACCGCATTGACCCGAATACCGTGGGTTGCCCACTCGAGTGCTAAACACTTGGTCAAATGGCTTATTGCTGCCTTGGTCATGCAATAAATGCTTTCTGTAGGAAGTGCAATAAACCCAGCCTGCGAACTCAAGTTGACAATGGCGCCCTTGCCCTGCTCAATCATGATTTTGCCAACGGCTTGAGAGGTGAAGAAAGTACCTTTTAAGTTGACATTTAAGGTTTCATCAAAGTCTTTTTCGCTGACATCTTCGGCTTTATTGGGCGCTCCTATGCCAGCATTATTTACCAAAATATCGATCTTGCCAAACTTAGCCTTGGCTTCAGTAACGGCACTCTGAATTTCTGCAAGGTTAGCAATATCCATTTGTACTGCCAGCACGTCTCGACCGAGTGCTTTTATTTCCGCTTGCAAAGCTTCAGCAGATGCTTTGTCTCTAAGCCCCAGCACAATATCTGCGCCCTGTTCAGCTAAGCTTAAAGCGCAAGCGCGACCAATTCCTCTGGCTGCTCCTGTTACCAGGGCAACCTTGCCAGTTAAGTCCATCTTTTTCATAGGTGTTTAGTCTACAGGAAATGTCTTAATTACCAAACGAAAAGGTGGCAAGCTTTAGAATAAAGCTATGTCTTTTCTGGATAATCTCTATAAAGAGCTCATTTTAGAGCATTACAAACATCCTAAAAATAAGGGAGAATTGCCGCCACCTGCTTTGCGGGCTGAAGGCATCAACCCCTCTTGTGGTGATGAGCTCGAGCTGTTTATAGATTTGCAAGATGACAAAATTGCCAGTGTCAAATTTACAGGCGAAGGTTGCGCCATTTCTCAGTCAAGCGCTAGCATGATGACCGAGGCCATTAAAGGCAAAACGGTAAGCGAAGCCTTAGCGCTTTCGCAAAAATTTAAAGACATGATTCATGGCGATGCTCCAGCCGAAGAACTGGGCGATCTGAAAATGTTGCAAGGTATTTCTAAACTCCATGCGCGGGTCAAATGCGCCACACTTGGCTGGATTACGCTCGAGCAACTCATTCAAGAAGCTAAAGCCTGATTTTATGCCCTGGTAAGCTCCTACAAATCTTGGTTTTGGGGCAAAATTACCAAGTCTCTAATTGTCACATGAGCGGGGCGACTAAGCATAAATTGCACTGCCTCAGCTACATCTTCTGAGCGAAGGCTGTCATGAGCATCGATTTCTCTTTGAATAGCAGTTTCGTCATAAAAACCCCAGAGCTCATTGGCAACTTTTCCAGGGGCAACCGCACCGACTCGAATTTTATGCTTTGCTACTTGCCGTCTCAAGGTATGCACAAACCCCTGAATGGCATGTTTTGAAGCGCTGTAAATAGGTTCCCAGTGAATATCAATAAAGCCAGAAATCGAGCTGGTTATTAAAATGTCGCCGCTTTGCTGCTTAATCATATGAGGTAAAACGGCATGAACGCTACGAAATACCCCGTCCACATTGACAGCCATCAGATTTGACCAGTCATCCGGGTTGCCATCAGCGACGTCGCCTGGGATATAAATGCCAGCATTGGCAAAAAGTACATCTATCTGCCCAAACGTATCTAAGGTTTGCTCTACCATGGCTGAAATAGCCTTGGCTTGACTTATATCCGTAGGAATGACCAGACTTTCAGACTCGAGCTCAGCCTTTAAAGCTTTGAGTTTATCTTGTGAACGTGCTGCCAAAACCAGCTTGCAACCCTCTTTTGCTAGTAATCGTGCCGTAGCTGCCCCAATTCCAGAACTTGCCCCCGTAATGATAACGACTTTATCTTTGAGCGATTTTGCCATGATGACTCCTTAGCACCTTACTTTGATTCGCTTATATTACCCCTTCGTTAAAACTTTTAAATGGCTAACCATCTACGCTAGACTTTTCCAGTCAACATAGATTTCAGCTATACCGTCTTAAACTAAACACAGCATATTTTTGGAGGTCATTATGGACTATACCCGTTTAGGTCGCACTGGACTTAAGGTCAGCCGTCTTTGCCTTGGAACCATGAATTTTGGTCCACAAACCAGTGAAGCCGATAGCTTTGCCATTATGGACCGCGCTTTGGAACAGGGGCTAAATTTCTTTGATACCGCTGACCGCTATGGTCGCGACATTAGTCTGGGCTTTACTGAAGAAATCATTGGTCGCTGGTTAGCTCAAGGAGGAAGACGCGAAAAAATCGTCCTGGCCACTAAGCTTTATGGTCCTATGGGTGATGGCCCCAATGACCGGGGTCTTTCGGCCTATCATATTCGTAAAGCTTGCGAGGACAGTCTAAGACGTCTAAAAACTGATCATATCGACCTTTATCAGATGCACCATATTGACCGCGAAACGCCTTGGGAAGAAATCTGGCAGGCTATGGAGCGGTTAGTGCGTGAGGGTTCTATTCTTTATGTGGGTAGTAGTAACTTTGCAGGTTGGCATATTGCTCAGGCCAATGCGATTGCCAAAGAGCGCAGCTTTATGGGGCTTGTTTCAGAGCAAAGCCTTTACAATCTAACAGCTCGCATGATCGAGCTCGAGCTTATTCCGTCTTGTGAAGCACATGGTTTGGGTCTTATCCCTTGGAGTCCTTTGGGTGGCGGCATTTTGGGGGGTGTTTTACAGAAGATTAGCGAAGGCCGCAGGGCTTCTGAAGGTTTACAGGCAAGGGTCGCAAAACTAAGACCCCAGCTTGAAAGCTATGAAGCACTTTGTAAAGATTTAGCTGAAAGCCCAGCTGATGTTGCTCTTGCCTGGTTACTGCATAATCCAGTGGTTACTGCGCCGATTATTGGACCACGGACTCTTGGGCAATTAGAGAGTTCTTTCCGTGCACTTGAAATTAAGCTCTCAGATGAAACCTTAAAACGTCTTGATGAGCTCTTTCCTGGCCCTGGCGGTGCAGCTCCTGAAGCCTACGCCTGGTAAGTAAAGGTGTAAGCATTTTGTGATATGTGTCTTGCTAGACTTACTGGGTGTCTTCGTTAACCGCTGTCTTTTGCACGCTGGATCTTTTCTGCATTTTATTTATGACCCAACGCGCTCGTAAACATGTTTGGCTATACCGTTCACAGCAAAAGGTCGACAAAATTGAAATGCAAGATCTATTGCTTCAGTAAACCTTTTGATATTTATACTTGATAAAGGTACAAGAGCCTATGCCTTTTGTCAGGTTTTCGAAAGTCTGCTGTGCTTTAATGCACGTATGATTTTTCTGGCCATCATTTTTATAATTTTTTTTATTCTTCTCAGCCTGAGATTTTATCAATCAGGCTGGTATAGAAACCGAAGGCAACAAAAAGCTGATCGAGCTGAGATGCAAAAATTGCTTCTTAGTTAACCCTAGAAAGCCCTTTGTTTCTAAGAATATGCTAACAACTCTTATTTGGGAAACGAAAAAATCCAATAGTCTTTAGCAGCTTTAGTTCTGATGGAAACAGGAATTTGTTAATTTTAGTTCAAACCCTTTTTTGGCACATCTAAAAATTCCCCAAAGATAAATTTGGTTT
>JAHEBB010000558.1 GCA_024642575.1 Trueperaceae bacterium
TGACCAATTAAGAGAGCAAGATTCACGAACCTACGCTTCGATCGTTACCAATTGCAAAATTAAATTGGCTTTTGGCGGTCTTTCCTATACCGATGCGCGCATGATGGTAGACGAAATGTTTGCTGGGCAACTTGACTTAAAGGAAATTAAGAACGTTCTTGAACAGACCAAATTTTGGCCGATCTATGGTCAGGAGGAGATTGTAAGCCAGAGCTATAGCGAGAGTCAGGGAAATTCATCAAGTATGGGGATGAGTAGTGGGTTGAATCAGGCCACGATCGCTCGGTTTGATACCAATTCGGACACCTTGGTAACGGACGTCGTAAGTTTAGGGGAGGGAAGTAGTAGCGGCGAGTTTCAGGGTGAAGGCGAAACGCACTCCCAGTCGTTTGGTGAAACGCGCACAAAGGTACCTGTCTATCGACCCGTGCCCTATAGTGAACAGAGTTCCGTTGACTTTTACAGTCTCGAGGAGCAAAAAGAACGCTTTGCTGGCGCCCTGATGCGGCAATATCAAAGACACCTTTTTATTCGGGTTCCAGGGCGTGATACGGTAGCGGCACTCACCCCTTTTGTTGACCCTGTTTTTCTACCTCAAGAACGCATTAAAGGGCTGGTTAAACAGCAATTTGTTGCACCTCATGCTTCGTTGCTAAGTGAGCTTAGTCCAGTTTCCCTAGAGGAAGTTGCGCTGGATTTACTCGAAGATGAACATGATGAATTTCTCGGTTGATACACTTTAAGGTATGGCAAGGAAAGCCTTTAAGCAATACCAGCGTGATCCAAATGCACTACCTCTGCGTCTAACCGAACGGGATATCCAGGTCTTTAGCTACCTCTGGAACCATCGCTTACTCCGAGCGGATCATCTTTATCGTGTCATGAATGCCCATGCACCGTATAGCTTGCAACGGGTAAGGCGTCGCTTAAGGGCGCTCTATGACAACGGCTATTTAGAACGCTTTTACTTTGAAGATCGGGATACCCCAGGCTCCAGGCCAATGACCTACGCCTTAACCGATAAGGGGGCTCGAGTCTTAGCCAAAGAAGGCCTGATCGAAGAAACAGGTCGGATGAATGAAAAGAACAAACGCCTCAAAGACAGCACCCAAACCGAGCATATGATTTTGGTAGCGGCGATTCTGACCGCCATCGAAGCCGCCTGTCTCCAAAGTGATGACCTCACCTTTATTTTTGAAGAAACCCTTAGAGATGGTTGGCAAGGGGGCAGTTTAAAAATAGAAAGCAAAGAAAGCCCTAAGCCCAAGTACCGAGCCATTCCTGATGCCGTCTTTGGCATTCGCTATGCCCAGCTAGATAACAAAGCCTCCTATTATTTCCTAGAAGCGGATCGGGGCAGTGAAATGCAAAGCCCTAACCCCAACAAAACCACGATCCACGGGAAAGCCGAAGCTTACTATCAAATCTATGAACAGTATCGACCAAGTCGGCACTACCCACCCTTTGAGCTACCCAACTTTAGAGTTTTGTTTCTAACCGATAAAGCGCAGTTTGCTCGGCAAGACCGTTTAGAAGGCTTGATAACAACCTGTCAAAAAGTAGCGCGAACGCCTTTGTTTCTCTTTGGTCGCCTAACCACTGAAAGCGACTTTGATCAGATTCTTGATTTACCCTTACTAGAAGGGAAAGACAAAAGAAGCTTGAGCTTACGAAGTCAGCGCCCAACATAAATAGTGCCCAGTGCGGGGGAACACTGGGCCGTCAGAGAGGAGATGGAGACTACGTCTCCACTAATTACCATAGCAAAAAAGATGAGGCTTTAGGTAAGGTTTTAATGAAAAAATAAAGGGCCCTCTGTGACGGCCCTAATCCTGAGCATAGCAAAATGAGATGAAGCTGGCGTGAAGCCTTTATGGAAAGGGTTTGACAGATTTTCCAAGCTTAGTACACTACAGATCCTACCTTTTAGAAATAGGGTAGAGACCTTTGTGACCTGGGAGGCTGCCCTAAGCCTCCCACCCCTTGCTCTTTTTTGCTCTTTTCCTTTCGTTCTTTATTTTTAATTTTATGACGCAACTACGGTTGCGTTTTCTTTTTATCTAAGGTCAGCCTAGCAGCTGGCTCTTTTTTTATTCCCTCACTCACTGAAGCTAAAGTCTTGCAGAGTCCCGTCAGCCATCAAGTCCACACGTTCCCTTTGACAGCTGCCTCAAGGCCTCTGCGGTTACTTCCAGCTATCAGCGAGTAAGGAAGTTTGATGCTCGTTGAAATTAATGATTAATCCCTAAGTTAAATGATTGACAAGACAAAGCGAGATGAGAAAGTTAATGCGGAATCCAAAAAGGAGGAAGCAACGATGGCTGAACAACTCAGCAAAACCCAGTTAGAAATCAACCTTAAACAGTTCATTGGCACAACCCAGTATCACCGCACGGGCTTTAAAACCCTAGCTACCGATGGTGCAAAATACTTAGCCGAGGAAGCAAGTGCCTATTGGCTACTCGATATCATCGACTCCGTAGCCCCCTTTAATGACTTTGCTATCTGTAAACTTACCGTTACCGAAGATGAAAAGGGAAGACGTGGCAAAGTCCTAATAGACAGTGGTCATGATCCAAAAGAAGAGAAAGAAAACTACCAACTCTTCCATACTCAAGACATACCCTTTACCGATTTCCCCTTAGATGAAATCACCCTCTATATCCAAGACAGTGAACATGGCCCTGTCATTTTGCTCCCCAGTGAATACTGATATGGCACAACAGATAAACCTCGAGGCTTTAAAACAAGCCCTATCTCTAGAAGATGTTTTATCCCATTACCACCTGCTCGAGCCTTTAACCAAGACCAAAGACGGCTATAGGGGACCCTGTCCCTTCTGTCAGGCAAAGAAAGCCTTTACCACCAAAGCCAACCTCTTCAAATGCTTTAAATGTAATGCCTCAGGCTCGATTGTGGACTTTGTCATGCAGATAGACAGCGTAACCGTTAGACAAGCAGGCTTAAAGCTTCAGAGTCTTCTGGAACCCGTTCCACTCAAGAAACAACAATCAGAACTACCGAATAACCTTAAACCAGAACCCAAACCAAAAGAAGATCAGCAAGAAAGCCCAATACGACCCTTATTTGAAGAAGTCTGGGAGTATCTAGAAGCAGTGGATGCACCAGGAGAAATCTATGATGCTTTTGGCAAGATTGAAGACCTGGTTTCTACCTATATTGATCACTACCACACTTAAGCTCTTTTAAAGGCCTGAACACTCAGGTCTTTTTTACTGGCGCAGCAAAGCTGCAATTTTATTTTCATTATGGACAGCCAAGAGGCTGCTTTTTATATCTCTTACTCCCTGAAGCCAAAGTCTTACAGAGCCCCGTCAGCCATCAAGTCCACCTTGTTCCCTTTGACAGCTGCCTAAGTGTCTCTGTCTTTACTTCCAGCTATCAGCGAGTAAGAAAGTTATTGCTCGTTGAAATTTAAA
>JAHEBB010000559.1 GCA_024642575.1 Trueperaceae bacterium
GCTGGAGTCGGAAGAAGCTTTGTTGCTCAACTAGCTTATGCTCCGCCTGCAACCTTTCTTGCAGATCAAAGCGTTGCCAGAGGCTTCCTATCTGACTGGCAAAAATACTTGCCATATCAATAGCATCATCATTAAAGGCTAGTGAGCTGTGAAAATTATCAAGACTTAGGAGTGCCCTGGCTTCACCATTAACATAAATTGGCACTGAGAGCGCAGCTTTTATCTCATCAGAACGGGCAGCTTCATTTAATTTTTTACGTCTGTCAGCGGGTATAGGCTCATTTGAAATATTTCTTACAACAAGCGGCCTTTTATCCCTAAGATCGCGGTAAATCTCTTCGGGTTTCAAATAGATCGAACCGAGTAAACTCATATCATGCCCGACAGCCGCGACAAACCCAAAAACACCTGCCCGATTTTTTAGCAGCAAACTTCCTGCTTCGGCGTCAGGAATCACTTCAATAGCGCTAAGCAAAACCCGCTCAAGGAAACCTTGGTTAATATCACCCTGCATAGCCGTCTGAATAAGGGCAGCAAGTTTAGCGCGAAATATCGTTTGCATGCGCAGCAATCTGCGTTCGTCCTCTAGTGAATTTTCTAATTTAAAACGCTGCCAGACCGAAGCTACCTGGGTAGCAAAAAGCTCGGCCATATCTATAGCTTCAGGGCTAAAGGCAGCCTTGCTATCAAAGTTGTCAAGATAAAAGTAGGCTTCTGCCCTTCCTTCTAAGATAATAGGCACAGTCAGGGTAAGCTCTATGTCTGTTACCTTTCCCGTCGTTTGTAGTTTTTCACGCTTCTCAGGAGAAAGCTCTAAGCGGTCAACCTCATCTCGGTAAGTCACCAGTTCAGCTTTAAACTCTCGGCTCGAGTGGTACAATTCCTCTTCTGTAAAAACAATATCTTGCAAATCTTCAAGCGCAAAGCCCTGAGCCGCCACATAGTGATAGCTACCTTGTTTGCGAATAACCATGCTGCCTGCTTGCGCACCTGGAATCATAGCGATAGCATGCTCAAGGATGCGCTGGTAAAACGTCTTCTCAAGGCGTATTTCTAAAAGCTCTTGAGTCAAGTTTAGAAGTTGACTTCTAAACTCTGAAGACTTTTCAATCGCCAGCTGAGTCTTTTTCTGCGACGTAATATCTTGCATGGTGAAAAGCACATAGACAAGGTTATTTTCCCTGCCAACAACGGTACGCTTAGCAAAAATGACTATTTCATTACCTTTGGCAGTAATAACCCTGTATACAATTTCACGCACGCCCCCTTCAGAAATTAGCTTGGCAAAATCTTGCTCTACTCTCAAGCGATCTTCAGGGTGAATAAAATCTGTAACCCGCTCTGTGTCTATAACCGTATCAGCAGGAAGCTCGAGCGCCTCTAGGAATTGCCTAGAGTATTCATATTGAACAAATTTGTTTGCCTGCGCATCCCAAATGAAGCGTAAACTTGCGACTTTTGCCATAACCTGCGACTGTTCTAAAATTTCTTTTTGCTCTTTAAGTGCAAGCTCCGCCTCTTTAGCCTTACTAATGTCTTTGATAATAAGAAGCGTGTCATCATCAGAGGTGTAGCTCGAGCGTATGTGTAACCAACGACCATCGATCGTTTTTACATCAATAGTATTTTCAGATAGCATCGTATTTTGAATAGCAGCTTTAAAAACATCTTCATGGCCTTTTGCTTCAGGAAACAGACCTGCCTTAACCACATCATTTAAAATATCTACTACATTTGAGCCAGGCCGCACGTTATCTTTTAATATCGGTAAAAGCTCAAAGAGTTGGGGGGAATGGGTCACTATGAGGTCATTTTTATCAATAAGTAAAAAGGCGTCGGAGGCTTGACTAATCGCTTGCAACAGTTGATGTTGAACCTTTTCAGCAGCTTTTAATTCGCTAACATCCGTGACAATAAAAAGCACGCCACCCTCAGGGGTTTTGCTATAGCGCGTTTGTAAGTTCTTGCCTTCAGCACTTTGCCAATCATAGATGCCTTCATACTCTCGGTATAGCCTGACACGCTCATCCACCCAGGCTTCTTTATCCTGGTCTAAAGCTTCTACTTGGCTTCGGTACTGCATAACTTCAAGGTAGCTCACGCCTGGCTTATAAATCTCTTTAAGGTAGGGTATTATTTCGAGCAGACGCTCGTTAAAGGTAATGAGCCTTTCATCTTTACCAAAAAAGGCAAAGCCATCGCGTGAATTTTGGAACGCATAAAATAGTTGATTCTGGCTGCGCTCAGTCTCTTTAAGGCTTGTAATATCACGGTTTACCGCAACACTGCCAATGTGCTCACCTTGCTCATTGGTTCTAAACGTTACCGAAGCTGCCATGACACGCCGCTCCGCGCTCTTGGTTGTTTGCACAACTTCTCCGGACCAATGACCTTGCTCAAAGAAAGTCTTAAGAACTTCTTTGGCTGGTTGATGAAGGTATTCAGTTTTAAACAAGTCCCCAACAGGTTTGCCTATTGCCTCTGCCTCAGTCCAACCATATATTTTTTCAGCGGCGTTGTTCCATGAAATGACCTTAAACTCTTGATCGGTAGCAATGATGGCATCATTCACGATGCTTAATAGCTCTGCTTGTGTTTTTATAGCTTCTTCTACTTGCTTTTGTTCGGTAATATCGCGGTTTACCCCAACCAAGCCATTAAACTCGCCTTTTTCACCTAACATAGGTTTTATGGAAGCTGAGAAAACTCGCTCAACGCCATCTTTGCGCTTATGTAAAACTTCACCTGTCCACTGACCTTGTTTAGCAATGTCCTCGTTACTCGTATTTGGATACCCATTTAAGACCTTAGTAGGTAAAACCTCCTCAAACGACCTGCCCAAAACTTCTGGGGCTGACCAGCCATAAACTATTTCAGCCGCCTGATTCCATGAGATGATTCTTGACTCTTTGTCTGTAGCAATAATGGCTTCGCTAACCATTTCTAGCAGCCTTGCCTGAACCTGAAGGCGCTCATCAGCACGTTTTTCTTCACTAATATCACGGGCAAAAATAAGCATGCCACCATCTGGGGTAGGGCTCGAGCTGTAATGAACCCAGCCATTCTGGCTTTTTAGATCAACCTGGGAAGTGTTTTTACGAGCATTCTCAAGCCTTGTTTTTATCCAGCTTTCTTCTTGCCCAATAGCTTCAGCTAACTGACCTTTACTGACACGATACCTAATAACCTCTTCAAAACTAATGCCAAGTTCAAGTATCTCTGAAATTTCGGCAAGTTCTCGGTATCTCTCATTAAAGTAAACAGCCTTAAAATCAGAATTATATAAAATCAAACCATCTTTACTTGCTTCAAGTGCAAATGCCAGTTCAGCTCGAGCCTGCTCGAGCTGAATTTTGTCAGTAATATCTCTAGAATTTAGAATGGCTCCCTTAATCTCTTCACCTTCATGGTAGGGAACAATCGTAAGTTCTGT
>JAHEBB010000126.1 GCA_024642575.1 Trueperaceae bacterium
TTCGCTGATTGGGCGGAGAACATTTTGTGAAACACCTAAAGGAAAACGTGATACATGGTAGGTCATGATATCGGGTGATTCACCTACAGCAGCTGAGGTTTGAACTTTGGTGTAAAACGGGGGACCCCACTCGAGCGTGGTGCCATCAATTTTAACGTCATCATGACTAGCATTAAAGTCATCGATGAGTTTTTTCATGCGAACGCCGTCACCGCCACCTAGAAAGTCCCACCAGGTAACCGTGGTTTGGGCATAAACTGAGCCAATAAGTAAAATGATTAGGGCTAAACTTAGTTTTTTTAACATCTTGCGACTTCCTCCTAAAAAATCTTGCAAAACAATAAATAATGTTTGGAACGATCTTCGAATATAAGATTGCCAGCCATCACCTCCTTTCGCAAGTTGCTTTATGTAAAGCATCGAGCGCCACTTTCGGGCGTCTATCGGAATACAAAAGTCCATTTTGTTCCTGAAAGGTATCAGCAAACTGAGTATAACAAAAACCAGCTAGGGTGCTTTTAGACAAGGCTGAAATCATGTCTGCATAAAGATTAAGCAGTGCTTCTGCGGTTTCAACTTGCTGATAACCCCAGCCTTCGGCAGCGCCACTAAAGCGTATGCCACCAAACTCAGATAAAAGGATGGGTTCGTCACTAACTTGGCCTTCACTTAAAACTGTTATGCGACCATGCTCAACCAGACGAGTTTGAATCTCGGCTAAGCCCTCAGATGTACCATAACGCTCGAGCAAGGTTTCTGGTTTACGGTGATAGTCGTGAACGGTTAACAGATCAGTGACCACATGCTCCCAGCCGTCATTACCAATAACCAAACGACTACTATCTAAAGCCTTGGTAAGGTGATAAAGCCCCGCAACAAAGCTGCGCTGTCTAGCGTCATGAACCAGATTGGGAACACCCCAGGACTCATTAAAACAAACCCAGGCTACTATGCAAGGGTGGTTATAGTCGCGGTCAATAACCTCGAGCCATTCACGGCTGAGTCGGTCAACGGTGTCAGCATTAAACATGTAGGCACTGGGCATTTCTTCCCAGACCAGCAAGCCAAGCTGATCGGCCCAATACAAATAGCGTGGGTCTTCTATTTTTTGGTGCTTACGAACCCCATTAAAGCCCATAGCCTTGGCAAGTTCAACATCTTTTTTTAGGGCTTCAGAGCTAGGGGCAGCTAGCAGACTTTCGTCAAAATAACCCTGGTCAAGTGCCATGCGCAAATAATAAGGATGATGATTGAGATAAACCTTGCCCTGCCTTGTTTCAATGCGGCGGATGGCGGTATAGCTTTTGACCTCATCAATGATTTTGCCGTTTTGCTTGAGCTTTAGCTCTACATCAATCAAGTTAGGGTGTTCGGGTGACCATACAAAATTACGCAGATCATCATAACCTGTTGCGCCGAGGCTAAGGTTGCGCTCGAGCGTAGCCCCTTTGAGCTTAAAACTATCTTCTAGCAGAACTTTGCCCTTAAGGCTTAGGTTGACCTCTAGACTTAAGTTTTCGGCGTAGTGACTGAGTTCGAAGCGGCAATCCAGACTAAAATCGGCAAATTGAGGTGTAATACGCAGTTTACTGATATGGGTTTCATGGACAGGCTCGAGCCAGACCGTTTGCCAGATGCCTGAGGTTCTTGGATACCAGATAGCATGAGGTTTTTCCTGCCATTCCTGTTTGCCTCTGGGTTTGTAAAGGTCATGTGGGTCGTCTTCAGCGCGTACAATCAGTACATTGTTAGCGCTAAGAATATCAGCACTAATATCAGCGGAAAAAGGGGTGTGCCCACCTTCATGCTCGAGCACCAGCTTACCGTTTAGCCAAACTTTTGCCCGATAGTCAACCGCCCCAAAATGCAATTTGATTCGCTTGGATTGCCAGTTTTTTGGCAAATCAAAGCTGCGTTTGTACCAAACGACAGGATGATAACTCTGATCGTTTAAGCCAGAAAGCTCAGATTCAGGGGGGAAAGGTACCAAAATGCTTTCTTGCCAGTTTAGCTTTTCTGAATCTTCACCTGTGTCAAAACTGTAAGCCCATAAACCATTCAGGCTTTCCCAGTCATCTCTAACAAGTTGAGGACGCGGATAGTCCATTGTTTTGTGCCACCTTTAAGACTCGAGCTAGAAACCTTTTAAGTAAACACTCGAGCCGAACTATGAAATTGCGATTGATTTATAAATTACTACGATTATCCTCCAATGTCAACAGTGTGAACGTTCACTATCGCATTATTGCGCCATAATTCTTTCTTCATGAAAGCCATCTTGCTATTTTGCTTCAGGATTTGCTAAAGTAAAAGGATAAATCATTATGAATAAAGAGTATAAAGTTGGGGAAGTATTGCATCAGCTGGGCGGTCTAAGTCAGGATCGCACGATTGAGCTAGACATTCGTAGTGGTTTGCCAGATACCTTGCTCAAACTTAAGGCGCTTGCCTCGGAACCTAGATTAAAAATTATCGAGTATTTGGCCCATCACCTATGTAACCTTACTGAGATTGCCGATGCCCTGGCTATGAATTTGGCTACGGTAACCATGCATATTAATATCTTGGAAGAGGCAGGATTAATCATCTGTGAGCACAAGCCGGGTGACCGTGGAACCCAGCGCGTTTGTGGCTGCCTGTTTGACCGCCTGAATGTACATGTGGTTCGTAAGCGTGAGCAGGATGTGGGCAATATGCTTGAGTTTCCTATTCGCATAGGAAGCTACAGTGATTTTCAAGTTAGCCCGACGTGCGGCATTGTTAGTGCAACCGGCCTAATTGGTTTGCTCGATGACCCAGCTTCGTTTTATGAAACGGATCGCCTCAACGCCGAACTTCTCTGGTTTCATAGCGGCTATGTTGAGTACCGTATTCCCAACCGCTTGCCCCCTAGTGCCAAGCTCGAGAGTCTTAGCCTGAGTATGGAAGTTTGCTCAGAAGCGCCCATGCACCACCTAGACTGGCCTTCAGATATTACAGTCTGGATCAATGGTATTGAACTGGGTAGCTGGACCAGTCCTTCTGATTTTGGGGGCATAAGAGGAAAACTAACCCCTTCATGGCAATGGGAATCTGACAGCCAATATGGTCTTTTAAAAGTCTGGCAAGTCAGTCAAAATGGCAGTCTGGTGGATGGTCTGAGAGTCTCGAGCGTGAGTCTGGCAGATTTGCATATTCACGAGCAAAGTTTTATTTCGGTGCGAATTGGGGTTAAAGAGGATGCAGCACACGTGGGTGGAATAAATATTTTTGGTTCAAAGTTTGGTAATTATCCACAGGATATCGTTTTGCGGATACGTCATTTTTAGAAATCCGCTTTTTACTTCAGGTAATTGAGTAAAGTGCGTTTCATAAGGTACTTTTTGAAGCTTATTACTGAGTATAGGGTACGGCTTTAGGGGTTAAACTTAAATTTAAATGGAGGTCAAAATGTCAGTAGAAACAAGATTTGAAAGTTTTGATGAGCGCTTTGATGCCCTGATTCGAGCTGATGCGAGGCTCGAGCGCCTTTGCACAGGCTTTATCTGGGCAGAAGGTCCCGTTTATTTTGAAGAAGGCGATTATCTTCTCTGGAGTGATATTCCAAATAACCGCATGATGCGCTGGAATGACCAGGAAGGTATGACGACGTTTCGCCAACCCTCAAACTTTACCAATGGCCATTACCGCGATCACGAAGGCCGACTTATAAGCTGTGAACACGGTGGACGACGCGTAAGCCGCACCGAAAAAGACGGCAGTATCACTATTCTGGTAGATAACTATCAAGGCAAAAAACTCAATTCTCCCAATGATCTGGTTACAAAATCTGATGGAACTATCTGGTTTACTGATCCACCTTATGGCATTTTAAGTAATCATGAGGGTTATCAGGCCGATTCAGAACTGGGCCACTGCTACGTTTTTCGCTTTGACCCAAAGACAAATGATTTAAGCATCGTAGCAACTGACCGCGATAAGCCCAATGGCCTTGCCTTTAATCTGGATGAGAGCATCCTTTATGTGAGCGATACAGGCAAAAGTCATAAGGAAGATGGTTGGCATCATATCTTTGCCTACGATGTTTTAGAGGGTAAAACTTTGTCCCCAGGGCGAATCTTTGCCGAAATCAACCCTGGTTTATCTGATGGGTTTAGACTCGATAAACATGGCTATATTTTTACCAGTGCAAAAGATAGCATTCAAGTCTATAGCCCTGAGGCCGAGTTACTGGGCAAAATCATGGTGCCTGAACCCATTGCAAACTGTACCTTTGGAGGGGCAAACAAAGATCGCTTGTTTATTACTGCCACGTCATCCCTTTATTCGATTGTGTTAAATACCCAAGGCGTTCAGCGCCCCTAAGGAATGTGCTTTGAAAACCTTAGCTTTTGATAAACTGGGTAAGTTCTATAAAGGTAACTTACATACCCATTCCACTGCCTCAGATGGTAGATGCTCCCCTGAAGAGGTTTGCCGCCGCTATAAAGAAGCAGGGTATGACTTCTTGTCTTTAACCGATCATTTTCTGGAAAACTATAACTATCCTCTAACAGATACCAGGGCTTTCCAAACGGAGGGGTTTACTACCCTTATTGGGGCAGAACTGCATACGGGGCAAATAGAAGTGGGCGAACTCTGGCACATTTTAGCGGTAGGCTTACCTCTTGATTTTAAACCTGGACCTAAAGATGAAACGGGGCCAGAACTGGCGCAAAGAGCTTTGGCTGCGGGTGCCTTTGTGGCTGCTGCGCACCCAAGCTGGTACAGCTTGAGCGAAAACGACATCTTATCTTTAGGTAATATCCATGCGATTGAAATCTACAACGCGGTTTCAGCTGACTACAATGACCGTCCAGAAAGCTGGCATATTGCTGATACGCTTTTAGCTAAAGGTCACCGCTACTCGACTTGCGCCACTGATGATTATCATGCCATGCCAGATAGATATGATTTGGGTCGTGGCTGGGTACAGGTGAAAAGTGAATCTGGAAATCCTAATGATCTTTTAGCTGCCTTAAAAGCTGGACATTATTACTCGAGCACAGGGCCAGAGATTCACACGATAGAAATTTCAGGGGATAAGTTGTATGTTCGCTGCTCTGCTGCAGAACGTATTTTTGTAACAGGTAAGGGTGCTAAGGCTACCCATGTAGCAGGCTATGGTTTGGTTGAGGCTGAATTTAATATTGCAAAATTTCAGGATTCTTATTGCCGCGTAACGGTTCGAGATACGCATGAAGGGCGTGCTTGGTCAAACCCTATTTGGTTTGATTAGAAAGGTTTATACATGAAAGTTGTCGTGATAGGGGGAACGGGGCATATTGGTACCTATTTGGTACCTAAGCTGGTTGAAGCAGGTGCCGAAGTTATAGTGGTAAGTCGGCAGCAACGCGAGCCCTATCAGGCTAATGGTGCTTGGAAAAAAGTTGAGCACATTAATCTAGACAGGGAAGCGCTCGAGCGCTCAAGTAGTTTTGGCGAAAGCATCCGCGCTCTTGAACCTGATGTGGTCATTGACCTGATTTGTTTTAGCCCAGAAAGCAATCAGCAGCTTGTTGACGCTTTACGGGGTCAGGTTCAGCAATTTTTGCACTGCGGCACTATCTGGGTCCATGGCCCAACCGTAGAAGCGCCCACCACCGAGGCTGCCGAGCGGCGACCTTTTGGTGATTACGGCATCAAAAAAGCCCAAATTGAAAAAGACCTTTTAAAAGAAGCTAGAAAAAAGGGTTTCCCTGCCAGCATTTTACATCCAGGACATATTGTCGGACCAGGGTGGACCCCTTTAAACCCAGCAGGGCATTTTAATAATAAGGCATTTGAAACCCTTGCCAAGGGCGAAACCTTAGTTTTGCCCAATTTTGGTTTAGAAACGGTTCACCATGTACATGCTGATGATGTGGCGCAAACTTTCTTTAAAGCCATGCTTAACTGGAGCAGCGCTGTAGGGGAGAGTTTTCATGCGGTTTCACCCCAAGCCCTAACCTTAAGAGGTTACGCTGAACGCATGGCGCTTTATTTCGGGCAAGAAGCCAGGCTCGAGTTTTTACCCTGGGAAGCATTCAAAACAACCGTTTCTGAACAAGAGGCGCAAGCCGTCTGGGATCATATTATGCATAGCCCAAATTGCAGCATTTCTAAGGCGCAAAGGCTTATTAATTATCAGCCGCGCTACACATCTTTAGAGGCAGTGCAAGAAGCGGTTGCTTGGTTAAGGCAAACAGGCGAATTTTAGAGACAAAGTTAAAGGGTGCGATTTTCGCACCCTTTTTTTAAAGTTAACTCAGTTGTGCTCTAGACGCTAAGATTCTACTCCTTAACACCTGCCGCCGTTAAACCGGAAATATAATATCGCTGCACAAAAAGGAAAACAATAATAACCGGTATGGTAATGAGCGTAGCTGCGGCCATAGATGCACCAACTGGGGGTTCACTGCCTGCGGTAATACTTCCCATCATACTTACCATACCTACAGGCAAAGTCATACTGTCACGATTGCGCATGACGGTTAGTGGCCAAAGATAGCTGTTCCATGAACCTAAAAAGGTCAAGATAGCCTGGGCTGCTAAAACTGGCCGCATAAGAGGAAGCATGACTCGCCAGTAGATGCTAAATTCCGTAGCACCATCAATTCGAGCGGCCTCCATGAGTTCTGAAGGTAAGGTAGATATATATTGTCGCATGAGGAAAATGCCCAAGGCCGGCGCCATAAATGGGATAATTAGTGATTGATAAGAGTTAGTCCAACCAAGTCGGCTCATTAAGATAAAAAGGGGAATCAGAATGAGCTCAAAAGGAATCATGGTTGAACTTAGCATGACCATAAACAAGGGTTGGCGTCCACGAAATCTGTACTTGGCAAATCCAAAACCCGCCAGAGAGGTAAAAAACAAAACGGCCAGTGTCACGAGGACAGCCACAGCCAAACTGTTGATATACCACCTTCCAAAAGGCCAGTCTGTAAATAAACGCTGATAATTGCCCAGGGTGAAATTTCTGGGGATAATAGTGGGTGGAAACGTATAAATTTCATTTAAACGTTTAAAGGAAGCAGAAATCATCCACAGTATGGGCCAGGCCATAATAATGCCACCTAAGGCCACAGCCAGATTTAAGATAAGGGTTCCTAGCAGCTTCTGGGATTTTGGCTCAACCATTAGCGGTCACCTCCTCTAAACAGCCTAAGCTGAACCATCGAAAGGATAAAAATCACCACAAACAAGAACACCCCGACGGCTGAGGCGTAGCCATAAAGCAAATCACTAATGCCTCTCGTGTAGAGATATTGCACCACACTTAAACTGGCATTGGCAGGCCCGCCTTGTGTCAAAATTTGGGGGTCATCAAAAATCTGGATGGAACCAATAGATACAATGACGGCGACAAATAACATGACGGGTCTTAAAGAGGGCAAGGTAATATGAAAGAAACGTTGACGCTGTGTAGCGCCATCAATGGCAGCAGCCTCATAGAGTTCATCAGGTATGGATTGCAAACCAGCTAGAAAATAAATGGCCAGTAAACCTGTCCAGCGCCAAAGTACTACACCCATCACTGAAAATTTGACTATACCTCTGTTCCCTAACCAATCAACAGGCATACCCCCCAAGGCCATAATAAATTCATTGAGAAAACCAAACTCACGGTTATAGAGCATCCTAAAGACAATGGCAATAGCTGCGGTAGAGGTCACAATGGGGGCAAAATAAATTGCTCGCCAAAAGGTGCGAAATTTAAGTCGCTTGGAGTTAAGCGCCAACGCTTCTAAGAGCGCAAGGGGAGCTACAATAAAAAGGCTCGAGCCTGCATAAAAGAGGGTATTCTTAACCGCTTGCCAGAAAATGGGGTCACCCTTTAACAGGCGTTCAAAGTTACGCGTGCCAAAAAATTCGGGTACACCCAGAGCTTTCCACTTATAAAAACTTATCCCAATAGCAAAGAGGCTGGGAAGTAAAAAAAAGATAGTAAATAAAATAAAAAACGGTGAAATAAAAAAATAAGGGGCGTAACGGTCTTGTCGCAGACGCCCTCGAGGGGTTTTTACTGAAAGGGCTCGAGCATTCTGACTAGCCATTTGTCCTCCAGAGAGATAGAGGCAGGGTAAAAACCCTGCCTCTAAAGAAACTAGAAACCGAAATCAATGGCGTCCTGTGTGACTTTGGTAACTTCGTCAACAAAGGCTTCAGGGGTCATGCTGCCATCAAACAACAAGGGCAGGTTATCGCCTGCGGCGGTTGACCAGTTTGAACGGAAAGGACTTTGATACCAGACGGGCACACCATCAGCTAGCTGAGCATAAATTTCACCCAGTTTTTGACCACCATAGAAAGGATCTTCTAAAGAGGTAATACGTGGATCATCATAGGCTGAAAGCATCCAGGGGAACATGTTAATCTTTTCAAACTTTTGAACCTGGCTTTCGTGACCCAAGTACATAAAGCCAATGAATTCTTTGGCGAGGTCAGCATGGTCACCCTGGCTAACAGCCCAGCCTGTACCCCCCCATACTAGGGTTTTAGCGCCGCCACCACTCCAGACTGGAGGCAGGGCAACTTTCCACTGCCCAGCCATGTCTTCAACACCTGGCATTAAGCAGCATGAAGACCACCAGTCAGGCATGACCTGTCCAGCCAAACGACCCTCACGGTAAGCGGTAGGAATGGTGACGCCACCCCAGTGGTCATCGCCTAAAACCACCAAGAAGGTGCCATTCTTAACGCCTTTTTGAATAAGCGTGGCAACTTCAATAGCGAGTGCGCGGTTGGTCTCATCTCCAAAGACAAAGTTGCCGTCTTTATCAAATACTGCGCCTCCACGCTGGTCAAGCCACATTTGGAACCAGTTACCACTGTTGGTGGCAACATTAAGAGCTATGCCCTTTTTACCTAACTCTTCACCTGTAGCGACCATTTCTTCCCAGGTCTTGGGTACTTCAACGCCGTTATCTTCAAAAATCTTGGGTTGATAGTAGTAAACGCTGGCAGTCAGCGAGCTTTCCAGACCATAAAGTTTGCCGTTATAGCTATAAATCGACATACGCCCTTCGGCATAATCGCTACGATCAGCCGCGACCAAATCATCTAAAGGCACAAAATATTTTTCGATGATGCCGTCTTTCATAAATTTAGGAAAGCCACCCTGCTCGAGCCCTAACAAATCAGGTAAGGTTTCACCTGCTGCAAGTGCTTCTAGGTAACGGTCCCAGGCATTGGGGATGATCTGAAAGTCGTAGGTGAACTTAATGTCTGGGTGCATAGCTTCCCACTCAGTTAAGCGCGAATTAAAAAAGTCAATATAAAGATTGTCATGTGTCCAGGCAGAAAGGGTGACTTCTTCCTGGGCTTGCACCATAAAACTACCTAGTAAAGCAATTACAGCAAAATACAGCAATTTCTTCATGTATTCTCCTTAGAAAAACAAAAAAGTATCAATTGGGAAATCCTAAATCTTACGAGGAGCTAAGTCGTTTTTCTCCCTTCTAAGTGTCATTAGAAACCTAAAGGTTATGAGCTATAAAAACCTTATCAGAATGGCGTTCTCGTCTGGATTCAAGATAAGAACATGCCTAATGACAGTGCTTTGATTGATTTGTCAACGCGCGTTGATGATAACAGGAAGTTTAGGTTAAAGTCAACGAAACTTGAGTTGCTTTTGTTCATCTAAAGCAGCGGTTTTTGTTGAGCTAAGACTTAGTCCACAAGATTCACGAATCACTAACTCAATAGGTAACATAATTTGTTTGTTGGCTTTGTTTGTGCCCCGTTTGTTTTCTATAAGCATGTCCACGGCGCGTTCTCCAATACCTTTTTGGGGCACCGCAACCGTAGTAAGCGAAGGCTGTGCAAATGCTGATAAAGCGATATTATCTATACTTACCAAGGCAATAGTTCTCGGAACATCAAGAGCCTTTTCTTTACAGAATTTCAGGATGCCGAAAGCAACTTCATCGGTGCCAGCAACTATTGCCGAATAATGCATCATGTTACAGAGGCTTGCCTGATCATAGCCCGTTTCTGCACTACCTTTGCTGATAAGGCTAAAGGTGCTTAAGCCCTGTTCGCTCATAGCAGCTTCATAGCCAGCGACGCGTTGATCACACGGGCCAATATAGGCAACCCTCTGGTGACCTAAGGTTAAAAGATGGTGCGTTGCACTGTTGGCGGCGGCAAAGCGGTCAAAGTTAACTGATGCAAGGTTTTCGTATTCCCAGTCAACACAGACAACATTTTGAATTCGACCAAGGACATGCTTAAGTAAGCCATAATCATTCTCTGACTCGAGCGTTTGGTTTAAGGATAAAAGTATCAGACCCGAGATTTCATGTTTATGAATCAATTGGTTGAGTAAAATTGGGTCTTTAAGCGATTCAAACACGCGAATGAATCGAATATGATGATGGCGTGCATGAGCAGCTTCTTGAATGCCTGCCAGAATAGCGCCGTAATAAGGGCGCTCAAATAAAGAACCATGACTCATAATGATGCCAATTTGCTTTTCGGCAACCGAGTTCCACTTTTCTTGGATTAATCGTTGGGCGTGTTTATTGGGTCGATAGTTAAGCTCTGCAATAGCTTCAAGGACGCGGGTACGCGTTTCATTTGATACAACTCTAGGACCATTGTTAATGACGTAAGAAACAACAGAACGCGATACGCCAGCCTTTTGGGCAACGTCAATCTGGGTGACCTGTTTTGTGTCCTCGTCAATCATACTCAGAATCTCATATTAGGTACTTATATCTAAACCTTTGACTTTTAGCTAAGCTCCGTAGCCGTAAAGACAAAGCGCTTAGGTCTCTCCCTTAAATAAATAGGTTTTGTCAAACTGGACTAAAATGTAACATAACAGGGCTCAATTTGAACATGGTTTTGCGGCTTAAGGGTAGGAACTATTCTGCACTGTTTGGGCTTGCTTGGGTTCTTGAGAGTTGTTGAGCTCTAAAGGCCCTAGGCGATTTGCCCTTATAGGTTTTGAACCTGCGGCTAAAGTAAAACGGATTATCAAAACCAACTTCGTTAGCAATATCTTGAATCTTCATGGCGCTTAGTTCCAGCAGTCGACTGGCACGCTCGAGCCGTTCCTTATCTAGAAATTCCATAGGGCTCATGCTTAATTCCTCTTTAAATAAATGGCTGAGTCTCGAGCTTGACAACTGCGCAACTTCGGCAAGGTCTTCTAGGCTTATGCGCTGACTAAGGTTTTCTCGCATATAGATCTGGGTTTTAAGAATGCGTGGGTCTAGCTGCCGTTTAGCTGGAGTTGTAAGGCTATCAAGCCATAGCAGCACTTCTTCGAGAGCATTCATGGCAAAGTCTTCGCGGCGCTCGAGGCCACTGCTCGCCAAGAGGTGAACATCGGCAAAACGCTTTGCTAGTCTCTTTTGTTCAGCAGGGTTGACACTGAGATGCAAAAGTCCAGGGGCAAGTTCAGGCAGCTTCAAATAGCTTAGCCAATGCATTCGTGGTTGAAAATGCACCCAAAGAAACTCCCATGACTCGAGGCTTGCTTCTACGCCATAATCGTGCAGGGTATTGGGTTGCAACAAAGTGGCGTCTCCAGGCTTAACCAGTAAGTCACCTTTCTGATAACCAAAGCGCCCCTTTCCAGCCAAGGTGTAGATTAGTAGCCAATCTGATGTGCCCCTGCTGCGCCAGGTTTTATAGCCTCTGCCTTGCTTAAAATGCCCTGTAAAGAGTTGAAATAAGGGCTGATATGGGGTTTCTAACTTAGTCCACTGCATAGCAGGATTATATAGCTTTTTGGCAGACTTGTTTATGGAGATTCTTCTGATGACTGTCTATACTTGTGTTTAATCTTTAAGGAGCTAAAGTATGCTGAATGCTACAGAAAAAGAGCAGTTTATTCAAGAAGGCTTTGTTGTTAGAAAAGCTTTTTATTCGGCTGATGAAGTTGCCGCTATCAATCAAGCATTTATGGATGAAAACAAAGAGGGTCCTGTAGCGGGTTTATCAGATAGCATTAAGGCGATTAGCCCCGATGACCCTTTGGCGCGTTTTCCACGTATGATGCATCCGCATCGGCATCCAGAAAAGCAAGTCGGTCAGATTGCGCTTGAGTTTATGCTTAGCCCAAGGCTCGAGCCTATCTTGCGTGACCTGTTTGAAGACGAGCCCATAGGCGCGCAAACTATGTTTTACTTTAAACCTCCTGGTGCCAGAGGTCAGGCCTTGCATCAAGATAATTTTTATTTGCGGGTTAAGCCAGGAACCTGTATGGCAGCCTGGTTGGCGCTAGATGTTACTGACGCTGACAATGGTGGTATGAGGATTGTCCCTGGTTCGCACAGAAACGAGGTGGTTTGCCCAGAAGAGGCTGATTTAAACCAGTCATTTAGCAATCATTTTGTGGCGGTGCCTGAAGGTATGAGAGCCGTTGATGTGGAAATGCAACCTGGGGATATCTTGTTTTTTAACGGCAGTTTAATTCATGGTTCGCCGCCTAACAGTAGTGAGAATCGTTTTCGGCGCAGTTTAATTGCCCACTATATTCCTGCTGCTTGTGAAGAAGTTGGGCATTGGTACCGTCCCCTGATGCGCTTTAATCAAGATTTGGTGCAAAAAGATTTTATTGATGATGGTGGGCCTTGTGGGGTTATGGTTTCAGCACCGCACTAAGTTTAGGCACACCCAGTTTTATCGTAAATCAGTCTTAAATGTATGCACCCAAAAGAGCTTTAGCTTTTGGGTGTATTTCACATGCTCGGTGATTTGACCGAAGTCACATGAGTTTTGATGTTTTTAGGGCTTAGGTTCTATTTTTGGTTTTTCAGCCAAACTTGCATGCGACCTGGTTCCCTATTCGCCCAGACATAATAAGGAATAGCCGTCACGCTAGCTTTAGAAACCTTATATTTGGCCTGCTCAATAGGGCGGTAAAGGCCCTCAAA
>JAHEBB010000560.1 GCA_024642575.1 Trueperaceae bacterium
GGCCTCAATCATTGTTTCTATGTCTGCTTTGGTGTGAGCATAAGATAAAAAGGCTGCTTCATAGTTACTGGCAGGCCAGTAAACTCCTCTATCTAGAAGGCCATGAAACCAGCGCGCGAAAAGAGCTGTATCGGTCAAACTAGCAGAAGCAAAATCGGTCACTTCGGCTTCAGTAAAAAAGACCGTTATCATTGAGCCAACTCGGTTTATCTTTACAGGAATGCCTGAGCTTTGAGCGGCTTCAGCAAGACCAAGCTCGAGCCTAGCTGTCCTTGTTTCTAGCACTTCATAAAGGTCTGGCGTAGCTTTGATGAGCGATAAAGTAGCTATACCCGCCGCCATTGCTAGTGGATTACCTGACAAAGTTCCAGCCTGATAAACCTTGCCCACAGGCGAAACATTATCCATGTAAAGGGCTTTACCGCCGTATGCGCCGACAGGCAACCCTCCCCCAATAATTTTTCCCCAACAAACCAAATCGGCATCTAAGTTAAAGCGCTCAACAGCACCTCCAGCCGCTAAGCGAAACCCTGTCATTACTTCATCAATAATTAGTAAAGCGCCGTAATCAGTGCAAAGCTGTCGTAGCCCTGTCAAAAAATCTGCTGTCGGAATGACAACACCCATGTTACCTACCACAGGCTCGAGAATGACAGCAGCAATCTCATCTGGTTTGGCCTCAAACAAGGCTTTTACCGAGTCAAGGTCATTGTAATTGGCTACCAAAGTGGTCTTGGCAGTATCGGCAGGCACACCTGCGCTCGAGGGTACACCTGTGGTCATCGCACCCGAGCCTGCGGCAACCAGTAAAGCGTCCGCATGACCATGATAATTGCCTGCAAATTTAATAAGGTAATCACGGCCAGTCGCCCCCCTTGCAACTCTAAGAGCGCTCATGGTTGCTTCGGTTCCCGAATTTACAAAACGAATCCGCTCACAGCCAGGGTATTGCTCTAAAACCAGCTTGGCAAGGTCGAACTCTCTAGCCGTTGGTGCGCCAAAACTGGTACCATTTTGCGCCGCTTCATAAATAGCAGAAAGGACATTTTCATGTGCATGACCCATAATCATAGGTCCCCAAGAACCGATAGCATCTATATACTGATTGCCATCAACATCCCATAGTTTAGACCCTTGAGCCTTTGCCATAAAGCGTGGACTACCGCCAACGCTGCCAAAAGCCCTTACAGGTGAATTAACCCCACCTGGAATAAGTTTTTGTGATTTTTGAAATAGCTCTTCTGATAAACGCGTTGTCATAGTCGTATGCTTACATCAATGACAAGCTAGGTCAAGAGAGAAAAGCGCTTAGCTACTTTTCCATCAGGGTATCAAGCAGCGATAAACGCCGCTCACATAGCTCTCCATTTTCGGCGACGCCAAGTTCCCAAACGGCCTTATCTGGCATAAGCTCATAAGCTAGAGAATCTAAGGTATCGTGAAAAGTGTCATCCCAATCACTACGATGTTTTAACAAGTGGTCAAAAAAACCCTGGGGAACCGTTCCCCCCAGGGCATATGAAAAAAGTTCTTTAAGCTCGAGCATGGGCTTAGCCACCTCCAGTTAAGACCTTAAAAACTTAAGGTCTTAATCTTCAAAACTTACACCGTCATCATCACTGGATTTTGCCACACTTTTACCCTGTAGCTGAGTAACAACCTTATTTTTAATTTCAGCTACCATGGCTTCATTTTCTTGAAGTAAAGCCGCGGTTTTTTCTTTCCCTTGAGCAAGTCTTTCAGAACCATAAGAGTACCAAGAGCCTGATTTTTGAATAATGTCAAGGTCGGTAGCAATATTAATAAGGTCGCCTAGTTTATCTATACCCTGACCAAACATGATACTAACTTCTGCTTCTTTAAAGGGCGGCGCAACTTTGTTCTTGGTGATTTTAACGCGAGTAACATTACCGACTTTATCTGCACCAACCTTCACATCAGTAACTCTTCTGACTTCCATACGAACACTAGAATAAAACTTAAGGGCACGTCCGCCAGGTGTGGTTTCAGGGTTACCATACATCACACCAATTTTTTCTCTGATTTGGTTAATAAAAATAGCAGTGGTTTTACTCTTAGATAAAACACCCGTAAGCTTACGCAGTGCCTGACTCATAAGGCGTGCTTGCAAACCTACATGAGTGTCACCCATATCGCCCTCAATTTCAGCTCTTGGCACCAGAGCAGCTACCGAGTCAATAACTACGACATCTACCGCGCCACTACGCACCAAAAGTTCAGCGATTTCTAAGGCTTGCTCACCAGTATCTGGCTGGGAAACAAGCAAGTTATCAATATCTACACCAATAGCTTTGGCATACGTTGGGTCAAGTGCGTGCTCAGCGTCAATAAAAGCGGCAACACCACCTGCTTTTTGCGCTTCAGCAACAATATGCAAACTGAGGGTCGTTTTACCGCCCGATTCAGGGCCATAAATTTCAAGAACACGACCCCGAGGTACACCTCCAACGCCCAGCGCCAAATCTACACTCATGCTACCTGTACTGATAACACCCTGATTAAACATAATATTATCTTCACCCAAACGCATGATGGCGCCTTTACCAAATTGTTTTTCAATTTGTAACAGGGTGCTGTTTAAACTCTTCGTTTTGTTCTCGTCCATGATTAGAACCTCTCTCCCTTTACCCTTAATCTTAGGGAGGGCTCGAGCCTTGTTAGCAGACATTGGCTCGAGCCTAGGGTGGGTAAAGAGAAGTATACCTTAATTAATAAGGTGACGCAAGTCTTTCAGATTTTAGCCTACCCTATCAAAGAGACTTCCATATTTTTTGGCATAACCAAGGAGTTCCAAAGATTCTAAACTAGCCATACCCTGAAAAACAGGCTAAACTGAGCGTTCGTGGAAATTCTTGGTGGTCCTTTATTTGCAGTAGCTGGCGCAGGCGAAAGTCATGGCCCTGGGGTAACAAGCATTGTTATGGGTTGTCCAGCAGGGATTAAACTTGATAGAGCTGAAGTGCAAAGCTATCTTGATAGACGCCGCCCCGGCAGCAACAAACACGGCACCCCGCGCAATGAAGCTGACCGCATCATTTTTACCGCAGGTATTTTTAACCCTAAAAATCAGGATGCCCTGTTAGCTGGCCCCAAAGTGCAAGTTCAAGAAGGTGAGCTAAGCTGGGAAACCTCGACGTATCAAGAGGGCTTTACGACGGGCGAACCGATTGCCGCTATCGTTTTATCTACTACGTCCAAATCAGGACATTATGAACAGTTTGCAGGCGAACGCGGCGAAGTGCGCCCAGGTCACACTGATTTGGTAAAACACAAAAAATCTTTGGGCTTTGTTGATTACCGTGGGGGTGGACGCAGCAGTTACCGCTCAGCCATTACCGATGTCATAGGTGGCTCGGTTGCCCGCATTGCTTTAAAACAGCATTTTGATAC
>JAHEBB010000561.1 GCA_024642575.1 Trueperaceae bacterium
TACAGGGCAACTACCTCGAAGTCACCAAGATTTATCAAGGCAAGGATTTTTTAGCTGAGATTGAAGCTAGTCAGCGGCTTCATATGAGTGAGGCGCTCGAGCTTTGGTTACTAAAGCAGCGTGAACGATTTAAGGATATGACCTTAAGAGCCTTACTTAGCTTAGCGGAAACGAACCTGTCAGCTCATCCTGAGGCGTCTAGGAAGTACGCTGCACAAGCCTACTCTTTAGCTAGGTCTAAGCCTAAAGCCTGTTACTTGGATAAACTCTTCGAGCTCTTGACGAAGCTCGAGCATCCTTTACTTGAAGAGCTTAAAGATCGCTTAAGTTCTTTCTTTGATGACCTGGCAAGCGATGGCCTTTCGCAAGAAGCAGTAAAACTGATTTTGCTGCTATCACTACAGGAAAAACAAAACCTTGCTGCCGCACAAGTTGCCGCAAACCTGTCTCCCAAAAGGCTGAGCTATGCGCTTAACGAGCTTATGGACGCCAGCCTGATAAATGAAACCTACGATTTGCTGATACCCCAAATTTGTCAATTATATTTGGCTACAAGACCCGCTCTTTATTTAGATTTGTTAGGTCTTCTAAGAGATAACACACCTAGTGAAGAGGCTTTTGGTATTTTTCAAAAACTTTACCACTGTAGTCAAAGTTTTGGAGGTCTGGGCTACTGGCAAAAGGCTCGAGACTCGTATTTGAACCACGCCCATTCCCTGAATGATGCAGGTAAACTCGAAGACATTGTTAGCGTTCTAAAAGAATTTCACGAAGCAGAAAAAGCTAATCAAAAATCACCTGACCCTGAAATTCATTTGCTTTATATCAATAGCTTAGGGATTTTGACGCGCTACCATGAATTAACAGCCCTGCTCGAGCCTCTTGATGATAGTCCGCCACTTTTGGCAGTTAAAGCCGCAGCTTACCATCGCCTTGGTCAAACCGAGAAATCTCTAACAGCAGCTGAAGCGGCTTTGGCTAGCGCTAACCTCAATGACCACTGGACACTTACGGTAGCCAGCAATAATTTGGGCATTTTATATGAAAAACTTAATCAGACTCATGAAGCCGAAAAATGGCTAGCAAAAGCCGAACTTCATGCTCATTTAGGAACAAGACCTGAATTGGCAATGATGATTGCCATAAGCCGTGCCCGCTTGCTCAAACGCCTGGGGCGGCTCGAGGAAAGCAGAGAACTCTTACACCAATTTGTTTTGAAAGCAGCCGACTTTCCTAAAGCTAAAGCAATGGCTTTATCAAGCCTGGGAGAGCACTATGCCTGGCTCGAGCATTATCAAAATTACCAGACAGCAGAACCCTATTTTAGACAAGCGGTAGAGGTTTCTAAAAATGCAGGGTTTGATAAACGCTTTCCAGGATTTTACAGTGTCCATTTAAATGATTGGACCTACGCTGCCTGGAATAGCAAGAGCCTTAGCGCAAAAGAAGCTGAAACCCAGTTTCTAGAGGTTATGACTATTGCAGGAGAACGCGAAGACCGAAAAATCTACGCAAGGGCTCAGGCGAATTTGGCGATTGTACATCAGGATTTAAGCAGTTTTGAAGCGGCTTTGCAAATGATGTATGAAATGAAAAACTATTTTGAGCTAGATGCCTTTTTGCCTGATTTTAAAACTTTGCTCGAGCAAAAAATCCATCAGGCAAACGATGAAAGCGACCAGCAAGCCGTCGCTTATTATCAGAGCAAGCATCAATTTATTGCGCAGCTTGGCAGGCGTGAAACTTCCCGTATAGCAAGCTAACGCTTTAAAGTTTCAGGTACCAGATAGGCAAAGACCAGCGCAGATAAAGCGCCTATCGTTCCTAAAACAATAGCGGACGCACCAAGACTTAAAACCCCAGCAACCGCACCTACCGCAAGGGGGCCACCTGTTCCCCCGATATCCCCAATAAAGCGCCAGACGCCTAAAAACTCACCCAGACTATCTCTTGGAGCGAGATCGGTTCCCAGGGTCATCATGGTACCCGAACTCATGCCGTTGCCTAAACCCATCAGGGCTGAGCAAAAGCTTAAGCCAATAAATCCGCCTGCCAGAGGCACAAGTATCATGCCTAGCGCTTGCAAAAGAAAACTAGGAACAATAGCAAATTTTCTGCCCCATCTGTCCATCACCACACCCGCAGGGTAAAAAAGGCTCATATCAATCGCTGCGCCAATACTCATAATCAAGCCAACTGCCGCAATATCAAGACCCAAAACATCACTAGCAAAAAGCGGAATAATGACCTTACGCCCTTCGCGAATCATTTGGGCAAAAAGCATACCGAGACCTGCACTTAAGAAAATGCTTTTGTGCTCTTTTAGAATCTTAAAAAGCTGATGCTGGCTATGCCCCGTGGCCTTTAGGCTCGAGTCCGCTCGAGGCAGACGTTTAACAAAAAAGAGGGTACTTAGCGCTGTGAAAAGACAAAAGCCTGCGAAAAAGCCAAAAGGACTGGTTATCCCTAAATGACTGGCTAATATTCCTCCCAAGGCAGGGCCAACAAACTGTCCAATACGGTTTATCCCACCAAAGAGGGCAATCACACGCCCCCGCTCATGGCGTCTTGTAAAGTCAGCCAGATAAGCATTTAAACTCATGACATTAAGCGCGTTACCTAAGCCTGAAACAAAACGAAAAAGCAAAAGCTGCCACACAGTCGTTGCCCCAACCAGTGCCAGAACTGCTAGACCCATAATAGCTAAGCCCAAGAGCATGACCCATTTTTTATCAAGATAACGAAGCAAACTTCCTGCTGGAATATCTCCTACCAGCGTACCAATAGCGTCCATCGCCAAAACCAGGCCAATAATCCCATACGAGACTTCAAAAGACGAAACAAAAACAGGCAGCACAGGCAAAAGCAAGCCTTTACTAAAAGATATAAGTAGAGTAGGTATAAAGACAGAAAAAGCCAGTAAGCGAAAATTGTTAAACATGAAGCCCTTTCGGGTGAACGCTTTTTATAAGCGCTCCTAGATAAAAGCTAGTTTAACCTCATGCTAGGTGATTTTTAAAAACTCTTTTGAACCAGCTGATTTAAAAATAGGGTTATTCGATGCGAAATGGGATTTGACTATAGGGAATTTAAAGTTAAATGATAAGGCAGCAAGGGATATTGCAATAGGTTCTGGATTTACCAAATTCAAATAAAAACGACTTATCCACAGGCTGTGGATAAGTCGTTCGTCTTTTGATTAAGCTCTCGCCAAGTTGTGATTTTTTGCCTTGCCTAGCGCCCAATACCGCCATACCTAAGACCAAAAGGTTCAACATCATTGGGATTAATCAGGTTTCTAGCATCTAAGAGAAAGTCACCACGCATCCTAGTTTTCATCTCAGCTAAAGGCAAATGTTTGTATTCTTGCCAGTCAGTTACAATGACCAAAGCGTCACACCCCA
>JAHEBB010000562.1 GCA_024642575.1 Trueperaceae bacterium
GGGCGGTGACCTTATTATCAATGAGAGCCTGCGTTAAAGGGGCTTCGGCTGCCAGATGCAAATAGGTAAAGAGTAAAAGGTCATGGCGGAAATAAGCAAACTCAGGCTCGAGCGGTTCCTTCACTTTACAAACCATCTCTGAAGACCAGATTTCAGCAGCACTGTTTTTAATCAGTGCGCCCGCTTGCTCATAGTCGCTATCGCTTAAACCACTGCCTAGCCCGGCGGTTCTTTCAACCCAAACCTCATGACCATGTTTAACCAATTCTCTTACACCAGCTGGGGTCATACCTACCCGATTTTCAAAGTTTTTTATTTCTTTTGGTACGCCGATTCGCATACAAATCCTTCCTAAAATCAAATTAATTAATCCAGTTATTTTTGATGTTTATTGTTAAAGAATCGAAATAATTCCAATCTAAAACACTATGTTTACAAATGATATCTCGTTATCTCCTTACGATACGCAAGCTATATCTTGATCTTACCTAAAAAATAGTTCTGTGAATGCAACAAAACTTATAAAAAGGGTAGCCAATTTAGTTGGGCTTTTTGGGTGAGGGTTCGCCTTTGGGTATTCGTTTTGATGCCTCAGAGGGTTTACGAAAATTGACAAGTAGACTATTGCTGCTGGACTATACTTTGAGCCATGAAGTATTGGCAGCTGGTTTTTTTCTTTATATGTTTTGCCTCGGCGCAAGAAATGTCAACGGCACATTTTAGGGTTATATATGATTCAGAAGACCAGCGCCCTTTTGCAGAGCAAATTGCTCAAATGGCAGAATCTGCCCTAGCAACGCTCGAGCCCCTGTTTGGTTTGCCAGATAAACCTGTTGTGCTGGTACTCGAAGATGAGACCGACAGCTACAACGCCTTTGCGACCCTTTTGCCCAGACCAAACATTCATTTAAGAAGTTTGTTCCCCTTAGACGGCGGCTTAGGGTTTGGCGCTGAAAACGACCTATTCTTGCTACTCATTCATGAATTAACGCATATTACCCAACTTTCTTACACGGGTTCAGAACCTCTGCGGATTGGTTTGCCCTCCGATGGGAATGCTGTTTTGCCGCCCCCGTGGTTTGTTGAAGGTATTGCCGTCTATGTCGAAACGGCATTTACAGATGGAGGTAGGGCCAAAGATGCCCGAACCCTGGGTTTGCTTTACAGTAAGGCAGATGCGGAGGATTTTCCTGACCTCACTGATATTAGTCTGAGTTCCTTTACAGAATGGCCTTATGGTGCAGCGAGATATTTGTATGGTGGACATTTCGTTAGCTATTTGGTTGGAAAATATGGTTTTGATGCCATCTTAAAGTTACTTAAAAACTATAATGCGAGCCTTTTACCCATTTCGTTTTCGGCAGCTTGGCAGGCTGCCAACGGTACTGCTTTAGCAGACGAGTGGCACAGTTGGCAAGAGGAACTAAAGGTTCAAGCATCGTCAAAACAAGCGCTTGAAGATAAGTTACTTACTGATACGGGTTCGGTTTCTAGCCCGAGCGTAAGCCCAGATGGAAAACGTCTTGCCTGGGTAAGTGGCTCGAGCGTTATAGTGGCAGATCTCGCTAACGGAGAATTGAACAATCCACAGGCTGTGGAAAGTCGGCTGAGACCGCAGTCCCTTAGCTGGCTAGATGATAAAACGCTGGTTTATAACCGTAGTTATCGGCAGCCAGAAAATACCTTTAATGAGCTATTTAGCTTTGACCTTGACACAAAAATAGAAACCAAACTTAGTTCAGGGGCAAGGGCATTCTTTCCAACGGTTTCGCCCGAAGGTTGTATTTACTTTGTAAAAGATGACCCTATTGCAGGCTCGAGCCTCTTAAAGCATTGTGATACTGCCGAAGAGGTTGTCTTTCAGACTCAGCCACAAGAACATATTCTTGGTCTGGCGGTAAGTAAAGCTGGGCAACTGGCAGTAAGTTTATGGCGTCAAGGGTTTGTTGATTTGGCTTTGTTAGACAGGGGAAAGCTGAGGTTTTTAAGTAGTGACCCTTACCAAGACCTGTACCCACAATGGGACGGGGAAAATGCACTTATTTTTAGTTCCGATAGAGAAGGGATTTTTGATCTTTACCGCCTTACCGTAGACAGTCAGGAGCTTCATCGCTTAAGCCATAACCTGGGGGGCGCTTTTGAAGCCATCGTTACGCAAAAAGGTATTATCTATACTGCGCAAACAAGCAAAGGGTACGACCTTGCTTTTCTTGAAGAACCTTTAGCAGAAAAAGCTGAATTGGTTTCTGAAACACCGCGTGAAAATCTAACCCCTTCAACAGCTATTGAATCCCATCCCTATAACCCTTTAGCAAGTTTACTTCCTTACGCCTGGTATCCTTCTGAGTATAATTTTGGCATTTCACCCTTTGAACTTGGTCTTGGCGCTTCTGTGATTGGTCAAGATGATTCAGGTAGGCACAGCTATTCGCTCAATTTGTCCTATGATACAGCGCAGCCGGGACCAGTAGCAGGTCTTGGTCTCAATGCCGAATACGGTTATCAAGACAATGTTGACCCTTTCAGGTTAAAAACGTACCCCTTTGGCGTTCAGATGAAAGCTGGTTTGTTTCGCCATTCACCGCATTTGATTGGTTCATCTGAAACGGCCTTTGGGGTGCAAACCCAGTTACGACTTAGCCAACCTTTAGACAAGTGGTCTGTTTACGGTTTAGGTAGGTTGGGACTAATTTACCTTAGCTCCTTTAATGATTGGCAGCTCGAGGGCTTAGGAAATGCCATAGTGAGCCAGCGATCAGAAGATGATTGGGGCTATGTAAGTAGTGGCATGCGCTTTGGCGTAACCGGTATCTGGAGTGCTACCAGTAAAGGTGCCTCGCCCGGACTTTGGGCAAACGGAACTTATTACCTGCCCGTTAGTGCTACAGGGCTCGAGCTTGATGGCACGCTCGAGTTTGCCCTGCGTTTAGGGTATAGACAAGCACCTCCTGTGCCACTTGGACTTTACCCTTGGGCAGCAAGCTCGAGCCTGGGTTACCGCTACAGCTACCCAACGGAGTGGCGCTACGAAGACGGTCTATTTTCACTAGAACGGCTTACGCTCGAGGCTCGACTTCGCTCCTGGTATGACGGCAATCTGGGGCTAGGTGGTGATATTACCCTAAATGCTGACACTATTCTTTCCTACAATGCACCTGTAACGTTTAGTGTAACCCTTGGGTATTCTCAGCTTTTCTGGTACAGAGTGGGTCTAGGGTTTCCATTAGATTAAAGGTTTACAGCAAAATTTTCTTTATACTCAACAAGGAGAATCGCTATATCCTAAAGGGGTCGTACCAGAGTTTGCATAAAATTATCGTGTTTCCTTCTCATTTACCTGAAACTTTGTAACCTCGTTCGGCACTGAATTTAATACGGTCTCGCTAAAACCTATGAAGATAA
>JAHEBB010000563.1 GCA_024642575.1 Trueperaceae bacterium
AAAGATAATTGTCACTCTACAATCTTACTTTGTTTTTCTCAATGGGTTTTCTTGTGGTTTAGACAGGTATAAGGAGCTAGAAAAGCAAGCACCAGAAAAACGTTCGTTTTTCTGGTGCTTAGGCGAATGTGCCATGAGATGATTTGCAGGAAGGTTGATGGATAATGGCTGAGCAGCAAAATACAAGATCAAGCTATCGCCTAAAGATTCTGACAGAAGAAGAGCTAGCTGATATTTATGGACTACCCCTATTTGATGAAGAAGAACGTGACTACTACTTTACGCTTACGTCAGAGCAAGAGCAGATCATGGAAACTTTGCGAGGGCTCAAGTCCCAGGTCTTCTTTTGTTTACAGCTAGCCTACTTTAAAGCCAAACAACGCTTTTTTGTTTTTGGCTTGAGTGATGCCACTGACGATTTTCAGTATCTGCTTGACAGATATTTCAAAGAGCAAGTTTTAGACAGCTCTTTGAGCATCAGCAAACGAACCCGACTCAAACAGCAGCAACTCATTCTTGAGCTAAGCCACTATAAAGCTTGCCTAGAAGAAGAACGCACGCTTCTTAAAGAAAAAGCTAAAGGTCTTGCTCGTCTATCTGTCCAACCTAGTTACTTATTTCGAGAGCTTATGCATTTTCTAGAGACTCAGGGCATCTGCTTACCTGCTTACAGCTCGATGCAAAAGATTATTGCTAAGGCTTTAAACGTTGAGCAGAATCGATTGAGTAAACGTATTCAAGCTGCTCTATTAAAAGAAGATCGCAAAAACTTAAACGCTTTACTGGATAATCCCAATTGGCTTTACACGCTGACCTTTTTAAAACGGCAGCCCAAAGACTTTAGCCTTTCAGAAATCAAACAAGAGTTAAAACGATCCCATCAACTTAAGAAGCTTTACCCTAAAGCTAAAGCTCTTTTAGAGAAACTGAAACTGCCAGCTGAAACCATCAAGTATTATGCTTCTTTAGCCAGTTACTACTCGGTTTATAAACTCAAGCGCTTCAAAGCAGGCGTCAGCAGGCTTTATCTCCTATGTTTTGTTTATCATCGTTACCAGAGACTGAACGATAATTTAATCAACAGCCTGCTTCATAATGTCAGGCGTTTTAATGATGAAGCAAAAGTGGCAGCTGAAGCTAAAGTCTATGCCTACAAAATTAAGGGTAATCAGAACTTACCCAAAGCCGGACGCATTCTGCAGCTCTTCACCGATCCAGATATAGAAGACACTACGCCTTTTTATCAAGTTAAAGAGCAAGCTTATAAAATTCTGGAAGCAGAGCAGATTGATCATGTCGCAAGCCATATCAGCACCAAAGCTCGCTTTGATGAAAAAGCTTTTGTTTGGGAACACATTGATACGCTGGAACGCCAATTTAAGCTTCACCTTCGCCCTCTAGTAATGGCGATTTATTTTGAAGCCAGTTCAGTGCATCACCCCTTGCTTGAAGCGCTAACGTTTTTAAAAGCTGTGTTTCAAAAGCCTAAACCCTTAGCCCACTATGCTGAAGCCAGCTTTCCCCTTGGCTTTGTCAGTAAAAAGCAAAGACATTACCTTTACAGGGAACAAGAAGGCAAAAAGAAGCTGCTAGCTGATCGTTATGAGTATCTTGTCTATAGGCAATTAAGAATCAAAATAGATGCCCTTGAGGTGTCCTGCAAAGAAAGCACCCGCTTTCGTAGCTTTAAAGATGACCTTATTGATGATGAAACCTGGGAACACAAAGATAGCTTGCTTTTCGAAACAGGCCTCGGTCATCTAGCAGAACCTATTGAAGACCAACTCGCTAAACTCGAGCAGTTACTTGAAACAAGACTTTTAGAGGTCAACAAGCGACTTGAAACAGGGGATAATCCCTTTGTTCAGCTTAAACATCAAGGGCAAGAACAGCGTTGGACGTTTCAGCAAGCTTCTGCCAAAGAAGAAGTGAATCATCCCTTCTTTAAGCAGCTAAAGCAATTAGACATGAGTACCGTGATGCATTTTGTAAATGACCACTGTCAATTCTTTAAGGCCTTTGACCATCTGTTGGGTCGCTTCCAGAAAACCATCGCCAAAGATCATGCCTTGGTCGCAGCCTTAACGGCTTGGGGTAGCAACATGGGTTTAGGACGCATGAGCGGCATTTCAGATATCAGTTATCAAGAGCTGGTTACAACCAGTCAAAACTTCTTACGATCTGAAACCCTCAAAGAAGCCAATGACCTTATTAGTAATGCCATAAAAGCTTTACCTATCTTTGAGTACTTCTCATTAGACAATCAGCTTCATTCCAGCAGTGATGGGCAGAAGTTTGAAACCCGTTTGCATACCATTCGTTCCAGGTACTCACCCAAGTACTTTGGGCTTAAAAAGGCATTGTTGATTACACAACCAACGCCAATTACATTCCCGTGAATGCCAGTATCATTACTGCTAATGAGCATGAAAGTCATTTTGTCTTAGATGCACTGCTTAACAACAGTTCTAAAATTAAACCTGATATTCACTCAACAGACAGCCACGGTACCAATGAAGTAAATTTTGCTTTACTGGATGTCTTTGGGTATCAGTTTGCGCCTCGCTATAAAGATGTGCATCAGCAACTCAGTCATAATCTTTATAGCTTTAAGCACCCTAGCCATTATGCTCACCTTAGCCTTGAACCAGTTCGTAAACTATCCCAGAGCTTAATTGTTGATGAATGGGAGAACATGCAGAGGATCTTTTTGTCTTTGGCGCTGAAGTCCACTAGCCAGCACATTATTGTTGGCAAGCTCAGCCGCTCTGTTCGTAGAAACAAGACGCAGCGAGCTTTATGGGAGTATGACAATATCTTTAAGAGCCTTTACTTACTTAACTTTGTTGATTCACAGACCTTAAGGCGTAATGTGGGCAAAGTGCTTAACCGAGGGGAAAGTTACCACCGTTTACGAAAGGTCATTTCTTTTGCCAATCATGGCAAGCTTCGTTTTCATACCGAAGATGAGCAGCAGCTTTGGGCAGATTGTGGACGTTTACTTTGCAACTGCATTATCTTCTACAACGCTTCAATTCTTTCGACTTGTTTAGAAACCCTTCAAAGCAACCAGCAACAAGATGCTATTCAAGAGCTCATTAAAATTAGTCCTATTGCTTGGATACACGTTAATTTCTACGGCAGGTACACCTTTAGCAGAACGCCACAACCTGTCAATCTTCATGAGATGGCTGATTCTATTCAGCAAAACTTACTCAAGCAGCTAGCTCAAGATAAGCACTAATGCACCTTTTGGTTTGTTTGGGCAAACTTAACCTTTCTCGAGCGTCATGGCTTTAAGATTGCTGGAAATTTTACAGCTATGGAAATAGATTTTGAGCAAGCTCCCAGAAAAGCTCAGTTGCCTAAAAACTTTACCGTAAAAACCTATGATG
>JAHEBB010000127.1:0-9585 GCA_024642575.1 Trueperaceae bacterium
CATTATGCCAAAG
This sequence comes from Trueperaceae bacterium, assembly GCA_024642575.1. Lineage (GTDB taxonomy): Bacteria > Deinococcota > Deinococci > Deinococcales > Trueperaceae > JAHEBB01. The sequence goes on from JAHEBB010000127.1 coordinate 14, forward strand.
GTTGTGATGTCCTTGGTAGTAGCACTGAAGGCTTTGCTGAAGCCGTTGCTGCCGCTGAGAAATCTGAACTTTGCATTCTGGTTTTAGGTGATAAATCAGGCTTGGGCAAAAGCTGCTCCACCGGCGAATTTCGTGACCGCAGCAGTTTAACGCTTCCTGGTGTTCAGGAAGAACTGGTTAAAGCGATTGTGGCGACAGGCAAACCTGTTGTTGCTGTTTTCATCAATGGTCGCCCCGTTTCCTCACCCTGGATTAGCGAAAATGTGCCGGCACTATTAGAAGCGTGGTTACCTGGCGAAGAAGGCGCTGACGCCGTCATTGACGCCCTTTTTGGTCGCATTAACCCAGGAGGAAAGCTTCCTTTAACTGTCTTAAGAAATGTTGGGCAAGTACCTCTCTTTTATAACCATAAGCCCTCAGGCGCACGCTCTTTTCCTTATGGCCCTTATGTTGATGAGAGCAATGCACCTCTTTACCCCTTTGGTTTTGGACTTAGCTATACCAGTTTTGAGCTTTCAGACTTTGAGCTAAGTGCCAAAGCGCTTAAAGCACATGAGTCAATTACCTTAAGGGTCAAGGTTAGTAATACAGGCAAACGTGCTGGTGATGAAACCCTACAGCTTTATACCAGGCATCATGAAGCCAGTGTGACGCGACCTGTTAAAGAACTAAGAGGGTTTAAGCGGGTCAGGCTCGAGCCTGGAGCAAGCAAAACGGTAGAAATTAAGCTTTTCGCAAATCAACTTGGTTACTATGACAAAAACATGAACTACGTTTTAGAACCAGGCAGGCTCGAGCTTATGCTAGGTACCTCGTCAGAGGCTATAAGCTTTAGGCAAGCTGTGCAAATCACAGGGAATGTAACCCCCATCAAAGAAACAAAAGTCTTTTTTAGTGAGGCGAGTGTCCGCTAGACCACGTTAAACTTAGCTAGAGAGCATTTAGCAGAAAATCTTTAAGGAGACCTTTTTGAGCACCCTCAAACCCAAACGACTCGGCGTCATAGGTTGTGGCAACATAAGCACTGCCTATTTTAAAGCCACCCAAACCTTTCCTATTTTAAACATTGTTGCCTGTGCAGACTTAAATAAGGAGGCTGCTAAAAAAGCAGCTGAAACCTGGAACATTGAAGCTGTCAGTGTTGATGATTTACTGGCTCGAGATGACATTGACATTATTCTTAATTTAACCATTCCTCAGGCGCATGCTTCCGTTACTATGCAAGCTCTTAAGGCGGGCAAGCATGTCCACTTAGAAAAACCCTTTGCCCTTGACCGTGACGAAGGCAAAGCCGTTGTTGATTTAGCCAAAAGCACAGGCTTACGCGTTAGCTGCGCCCCAGATACCTTTTTGGGTGGTGGCATTCAAACCTGTCGCAAACTGCTTGACGATGGCGCGATAGGCAAAGTAGTTGCTGGCACCGCCTTTATGATGTGCCCTGGGCATGAAAGCTGGCACCCCAATCCTGGTTTTTACTATGCTAAAGGGGGCGGCCCTGTGTTTGACATGGCGACCTATTATTTGACAGCGCTTATTACCTTAATTGGCCCCGTCAAAGCGGTAAGTTCGGTTGCAGCTACCACCTACGCAACCAGAACCATTACCAGCGAGCCACGTAAGGGGGAAATCATCCCTGTAGAAGTACCTACGCATGTCTCGAGCACCCTCGTTTTTCATAGTGGCGCTATCATTACTATGGTGATGAGTTTTGATGTACACCGTCATAGCAATCATCCAATTGAGCTTCACGGCGAGAACGGTAGTATGCAAGTGCCTGACCCCAATACCTTTGGAGGCGAGGTTAAACTCAGCATGAACAGACGCGATGACTGGCACGCTCAAGACCTTGTTAATAGCTATACCGATAATATGCGCGGCATTGGCGCGGCTGATCTGGCTTTTGCCATCATCAATGACCGCCCACAACGCTGCCATAGCGATATGGCTTTTCATGTTTTAGATGTTATGCAGGCTATGCATGAGGCGTCAGATACGGGTACACAGGTCATGATAGGCTCGAGCTGTGAACGCCCTGCACCCTTACCTATGGGAGCTGCTGGCGGAGATTTAGGAGACTAAAATGAGTCAAAAACATGCACTAATTAATTGGGGCGGCTGGGACGGACATGAGCCCGAAGCCTGCGCCAAACTTTTTGCGGAACTGTTAAGCAATAAGGGCTATAAGGTAGATGTCGTCTCTAACCTGGATGTCTATACTGACGAAAGCTACATGTCAGCCTTAAACCTGATTGTGCCGCTTTGGACCATGAGCACAATTAGCAAAGAACAAGAGCAGGGCTTACTTAAAACCATTCGTGCAGGAGTAGGCGTAGCAGGTTGGCATGGTGGTATGGCGGATTCTTTTAGAAATAATGTTGAGTATCAGTTTATGGTGGGCGGTCAGTGGGTCGCGCATCCAGGTAATATTATTTCTTATGAAGTTGAACCTACTTCTACTGACCCCATTATCCAGGGTATTGGTAAATTTAAAATGGAGTCCGAGCAGTACTACATGCACGTTGACCCAGGCAATCAGGTTTTAGCCACAACCACTTTTTCTGGCGATCACGGCGATGTTCCGTGGATTAAAGGCGTTGTTATGCCTGTTGTCTGGAAACGCCAGTACGGCAAAGCCCCTGTCTTTTACTCATCCCTTGGTCATGTTAGAAAAGACTTTGATGTGCCCGAGGCAAGAGAAATAATGCTTAGAGGGATGCTCTGGGCAACGACTTAGCCGCTTAATTCCAAAGCTAAAAAGCTCGAGCCTAGTCGCTCGAGCTTCCCATTTTTTAAATCCTGTTGTTAGGGGTACATGTATAGGTCTTGAGTAGCATTTAGATCTTCACTGCTATTAAAGATGCCACCTAGCGCGGTATCTGTTGCCTTGTGCATTCGAATTCCGTTTAGGCTATCACTAATCCAGACATCTCCTGAATTATCTACTAGCACACCATTAAACACATTAGTACTTCTAATAAAAAGATCAGCATCCTCAAAGGCTATAGCTTGCGTACCTGAACCTGCAAGTTGAGCTGCACTAAAGCGAACCAAATTACCATTCTGACTAAACCAAAGCCTACCAGCAGCATCAAAATCAAACCATCCCGCAGGAAAAGCAATCTCTATTGTTAATGAAGGGCTTGGGCTAGCTGTAGTCAAACTAACAGAATCAAACTTAAAGATTTTATCAGGCTCACTAGCAAACCCTGCAGTTACCCACAAGTTACCCTCAGCATCAAATTCAAGATCACGACCATGATCTGCCGCTGTTAAAGCAAATTGATAATCGGGCCCTTGGGTCTGCTCACCCCCTGCCAGCATAAGCTCAGCTAAGGTACTTGCGTTATAGCGAAATACAATACTTGTTGTCCAGGTTGTACCCCATAAATTGCCCTCAGCATCAAACGCCAAGCCATAAGTATTGCCCTCAATAACGCTACTCGTCAATCTAAGTGCTGGGGTTGGTTCCTCTGCGCTCACCATCTGACTTGGGTTAAACATAAGAATCGCATCATTATCAAATTGAGCAACAAACATATGCCCCATTGAATCAAACGTTAAACCCCTAAACACCTTGAAAGGATAAGAAAGCTTGATGCTTGCATCTGCACTACTAGCTGAAGCCAGTTGCGCTCTTGATAAGCCGACAATGCCACCCGTATTTGTCGACCACAAATGACCACTGGCTTTATGCAACGCATATTTCAGAGTAACAGAAGTCGTCTCACTAGCCTTCACGCAAACTTCTTGCAAAGGACTAAGTTCGCCAAAAGCGTCACTCACCAGTGCATCCGCAGTACCCACGACACGTTGCGTATGAATTTGATATTTACCCGCAGCCAAACTCAAGCTTTCTGAAGCGTTAAGCGTCTGACTTGTTGCACCTTTCACAAGAACATTAGGCGTAACCCCCGTAGGGCTAGAAATACTAAGCTCGAGCGTACCTATACCTGTTGTTGGGCAGGCATTGCTAGGCACAGGGCTAGTACTTGTAGCACAACTACTTAGCAGCAAACTGAGCATTAAAGTAGCTAAACCTATGAAGTTAATGTTTCTTAAACTTCTCTTTTGCAAATCCATTATCTTTCCTCCTAAGTAAACTATATGAAATAGGTCGTTAAAAAAGCGTTAAAAATCAATCGTGACGCTTATTGACCTCTGCGATTTCTAAGCCAGCTAGCTTCGTTGTCGCTCTAAAGCTATAGGTAAAATCAGTGAGACTCTTAAAATACTGCTTATCTTTAGTCTGAGCATTGGCATCTTAGTTTAGCCAATGCTCACCTTTGGTTGAGTCATTCCAAAGTTTAAGTAAACACGTTTTTGTACCCTCACACCTTACCACCTCATTACAAATTAATCAGTACAAGCAGCCCCCTTGGGGTTCTTTGTAAGCTAAGAAAAGACAAAATACGTTTCATCAAATCCCTCTTGTTCTTTGTCAAGCTAAGAAAAAAGTATGTTAAAAAAGCTCGAGCCTAATCGCTCGAGCTTTTTACTTTTAGTAAATTACCTTAACAAAGTGTCCAGATAAAAATGCGCCGAATTGCAGTGCGGGTATTACCATCACTATCGGTAACGCTTAAGGTAATTTCATGCCAGACTCCAGCGCAAGTGTTTGAGTAAAGACGTGCTGTTAGATTGGGGCCTGTACCTAAACGCGCCACTTGTAAGGTGGTCTGGTTAGTCGTCCAGACCAAGCTGCTACCAGTTAGAGCACCATCTTCAGCATCTGAGGCAATGCCAGTCAGCGAAACGTCTTTGTACCACATGCCTTTGGCATCATCAAAACCATCATAGGCAAAAGCTGAGTCGCTGCTTGAGGTATCAGCAGCAGGGCTGGTAATCCTTACGGTTGGAGCGGTATCGGTACAAGGGCCAACATTTATGCTTACCGATGCTTCGGAACTCCCACCATCGGTGTCGCTTGCTCTAACCGTTACGGTGTAAGTTCCAACAGCAAAGGTTCGGGAAACGCTCGAGCCTGTAGCAAACGCAGCGCTGCTACCTACACGCCAGGAGAAGGCTGAGTCTGGCAAAGTCCTGCTCGGAGGCGTATCAAAATCACTGGCGCTGGCTCTAAAACGAATGGCTTCACCCTGGCAAAAAGAGAGTCCTGTTTCAGAACTCGGTTCTAAGATTTCAACCACAGGATTGACATTGGTCAGCGTAAAACGAATGGTTCTACCGACAAGGTGCTGCCCTCCAATAATAATGTTTGCCGTAATCACATGCTCACCTGTTGGCCAATCGGGTGCCCAGATACGGCTGCTTAAGCCTGTGCCGTGATAGCTGGCAACACGGTCACTCGTCCAGACAATGTAGTCAGGGTTAACGGCTTCACCAGCAAACTCGAGCCTGAGATCAATCGCATTATTGCGGGGCAAGCTCGAGCCTGCGGCAACCCCTTCAATGGTAAAATCAACGGGGTAAAGGGTATAGGCGGTATAGATGTCGCCGTCACTTAAGCCAGCTCTTTGACCAACCATGTCACAAGTTATGCTTGGGTCAACGGGGGTAATCGTTGGCTCACCATTTCGACTAAAAGCGGTACAACCATAGTGCATAATCGAAGCAAAGTCATAAGACCCTATATCGCGTGCGTCATCTACATGTCTATCGAAATTATTCCCGCGATCATCTTGAATATTGGCTGTATTGATACGTACAAAGCTGTCTCTATCTTGCCGTGATTGCTCATGAAAAATGCCAATCGCATGACCAATTTCATGAATAACCGCGCCATCCCCACAGCCCATACTAAGATTAATGTCCTGAGTATCCGTAAAATCACTACCGATACGACCCACCTGCGAAGAGCAACCACCTGAGTTTTGAAAAACAATACGGTCACCCGAACTTGTTTCTACAAACCGCAAATTGGTCTTTTCACGCCAGTGACTGATCGCCCTACGAATACGGGCTTGCATGATTGTATTATTTTCACTACTGCTCCAATCATTGGCAATGCTGAACCTGACCACCCCTCCATCCCAACGGTTACAGCGTGTGAAGAAAAAGACCCAGGTACTACCATCGCAACTTACTCCGAGGGTACTAAAATCACCCTGTCTTAGGGCTTCAATATCAGCCACTTTTCCTAAAATCATATCTCCCTGATAAATCGCCAAACCGTCAATCTCTTCATAGGTCACCGTTTGACCGTTAATCGTCACAGTTTTAAGAACCCCTTGCTTACCCGGAGCATAAGCTTCAGCTCCTTGCTGGCTAGGTTGCTCAGGTGAACTTGCCTCTTTGACATTCAAAGTAATCTCTGCGGTTTTTTCTAAATTAGCTCCAACAGCTTTAATCGTTAAGGCGTACTCGCCCACTGCCAAATCAGATTTAAGGTTTAGACTCAGTATGGTGCTGTCTGCTGTTGTTTTTGCAGGGCTAAAACTTCCCGTTGCGGCGTCACCTTTCAAACTAAAGTTAATCTCGTCAGTCAGGTTTTTACGCTCGAGCTTAAGCTCTAGCTCGAGCGTTTCGGTAGCACCCTGGGTTACAGCAAAACTGGTCTGAGATAGCATAAGGTTAAATGAAGCGCTCTGCTCAGGAAGCTTCTCCTGCTGGCAGCTTGACAACATAAAACTCAATCCCAGTAAACCCAAGAGTACAAGTTTCCTGAATTCGCTCTTCCTATATATCTGCTTATTGCCTAATGTCATCCATTTATTTTTCATGGTCTTACTCCTTTCAGCTTTACACTTGCAAGCTTAGTAGTAAGGCGTCAAAAACCTGTTAAAAATCAATTTTTGCTCAGTAAATATAGGGATCACGATTAACCCCAGTTATTTACCTATATATCTTTGATAAGCTTTAAATATGATCCAAAGTACCCAGTTTGCCCTTCGTGAGGGCGAAATTCACCTTGGCATAGGTCACCCCGAAGAATCCCTTTTAGCCAAAGATGTCTTACGCCAAGCCGCGGCGCACCGCTTTGCTCAAGAGGATGCTGCCTTTTTGCAGTACGGTGCTGATTTTGGCGATGACTTTTTCAGGCTCGAGCTTGCTAAGTTCTTAAGCAACCACTACGGATTTGCGGTAGACGCATCTTCTCTTTATATAACCAATGGCATCTCGCAAGCCCTCGACTTTGTATGCCGCTACTTGAGCCAACGCGGTGACACGATTTTTGTCGAAGAACCCAGCTATTTTCTAGCCCTGCATATTTTTGCCGATTATGATTTGACCATTATCCCGGTAACTATAGACGCCGATGGACTCATCACCGATAATCTAGAAACCCTCATAAAAAAGCATAAACCCAAACTGCTTTATACGATTCCCATTCATCAAAACCCCAGTGGCGTAAGCCTTTCAGAAAAACGTCGTGAAAAGCTGGTAGAACTGGCGCAAACGTATGACTTTCTGATTCTGGCAGATGAGGTTTATCACTTACTTAACTACGAAGGTCATGCACCTAAGGCAATGGCCGCTTATATAGATAGCAAACAGGTTATCTCACTGGGTTCATTCTCAAAAATTCTTGCGCCAGGTTTAAGACTGGGCTGGCTGGGTGCTGACCCATCTTTGTTAGCTAAGCTTGCTTTAAGTGGCATGGTGCAAAGTGGTGGCGGACTTAATCCCTTTAGCAGTGGGCTGGTTAGGTCAGCGCTCGAGCTTGGCCTGCAAGACAATCATCTGAGTTATGTCAAAGATGTTTATAGCCAAAGACTCGAGGCCATGTATGATGCCTTGAAACCCTTAAACCTCAAGTTTCATAAACCTAAAGGGGGTTACTTTTTCTGGCTCGAGCTGCCCGAAGGTATGGACGCTAATCTTCTGCTAGATGCTGCCATCAAACAAGGCGTAAGTTTTCAACCTGGACCAAAATTTTCTAGCCAAGAAAAGCTCAGCCATTTCATCAGATTATGCTTTTCTTATTACGACACCGATCTACTTAAAGAAGGTGTCAAGCGTTTGCATACAGCTATGAATACTATGTAATTTATCTGTCATAAAGCTTGTCTATAATAGTTAATAATGGCTTTTGGGCAGATTCCGCCCATGCCTACTTCTGCAAAAAACAGAATCCCTTAAATTCATTATTGGAGTGCGAATATGACTATTCGTGTCGCGAATCAACAGCTTAATGTAAACCCAATTGACCGCCAAAACTTTCAGTGGATGCTCGAGCAACTTTTGGCAGGTAAACCCAGTTTTCGCTTTTTAAAAGCGCAACTGAATGACCTTCCCGTTTTTGTTTTTACACGCCATCAAAATGATGCTGGTAAACGCTCACCTAGCCTCTTTATTATGGCAGCTGGCTGGCAAAAACCCATCATTATTAGCGATGAGCCTACTTGGCGTAGTTGCTACCAAGGTTTGGCAAATCAGTACAAAGACCCAATACCACAGGCTTAATTTTCACCTTTAGAATAGCCCTTTCTCTCCAAAAGAAAGGGCTATAGTTTTTTGCTAAACTGCTTCTAAGGCTTGCTCTAAGTCAGCGATAAGATCATCTTTATGCTCGAGCCCCACACTCATTCTAAGTAGATTTTTAGGGGTTTTTGAGTCAGGGCCTTCAATACTGGCGCGGTGCTCAATCAGACTTTCAACCCCACCTAAACTGGTTGCCCGAGTAAAAAGCTTAAGTCCAGCGGCAAGCTTCATGGCAGCCTCTTCCCCGCTCTTTAGCTGTACCGAAAGCATGGCCCCAAAACTGGTCATTTGTTTCTTAGCGACTTCGTGATTCGAGTGACTTGTCAGACCAGGATAAGAAACCCGCTCAACTTTGGGGTGTTCGTTTAAAAACTGCGCAATGGCCTCGGCATTTTCAACATGCCCACGCATCCTGTAGGGCAAGGTTTTTATCCCCCTTAAGGTCAACCAGCAATCAAAAGGAGAAGGAACTGCGCCTTCATTTTTTTGAATAAAAACGATTTGCTCCCAAAAAGCATCCTTTTCGCGGGTGGTCAGCGTACCCCCCAGTACATCACTATGCCCTGCCAGATATTTGGTACTGGCATGCATGACCATATCTGCTCCCAGTTCAAAAACGGGCTGCATACCCGGTGGTGTCCAGGTATTGTCACAAGCAACTTTTGCCCCAACTTTTTTCGCCAGTTTAACGACTTCGGCAATATCAGTAATTTTAAGCATAGGATTTGAAGGCGTTTCTATCCAGATGAGTCTGGTATTTGGTTTAATCGCAGCACGCACTTCAGCAAGGTTACTCATATCCACTTCGCTAAGCTCTAAACCCCAGGGCACAAACACCTGCTTTAATAGCTTACGAATACCCCAGTACATATCATCAGGAATGATGGCATGCTCGCCAGGTTTTAGCGCACGAAATACGGTTGAAGCTGCCGCTGAACCTGAGGAAAAAGCCGTAGACGCCGCGCCCCCTTCTAATGCTGTGATGCAATGCTCGAGCGCTGCCCGATTCGGGTTATGACTCCGCGTGTAAATGTAACCTTGCGGAAAACTACCATCGGCTTCTCGCTCAAATGTGGTACTCAAGTGAATCGGAGAGGTTACTGCTTTTGTGGCGCTATCAATTTCTGAACCTGCATGTATGGCTAGGGTTTCAAGTTTCGGCTTCATAACTAACCATCTTAACCAAAACT
>JAHEBB010000127.1:9685-12703 GCA_024642575.1 Trueperaceae bacterium
AATGTGGTACTCAAGTGAATCGGAGAGGTTACTGCTTTTGTGGCGCTATCAATTTCTGAACCTGCATGTATGGCTAGGGTTTCAAGTTTCGGCTTCATAACTAACCATCTTAACCAAAACTTCTCTACTAAGCGTATTCAGATAAAATTTCGACCTAGGCTCCCACTAAATTCAAGTAGCTATAGCACTCTAAAAGATGGAGGCTGCACTATCATTTCTTAATTCATTGTCTAGAAAACTATTTCTCAAAAATAAGATGTAGCTGACCAGATGATACCTGCTATATGTTTTCTACTTCACCGCATTATTTTTTCAGGGATAAGCTCAATTAACCCACGAAGTGCCTTATTTACAGCTTCTGAATCAGGGAAATATTTCTGTACATCAGCATCTAATTGAATAGGTGGTTTTACTGTCTCTACCGTGACTGAACCATCTGAGTGCCGTATTTTTAATGTACGTACTTGATTAGAAAGCTGGCTATACCTCCCTCTTGTACCCTTTGAAAAATCATAATCGTCTCGCAATTCATCTTGAGATTCCTTACCCATATAGTTCCCTTTCTTTTGAATTTGCCTTTCGGCAACTTATTATTCGTATTGCATCTTTGCGCTCAGTAAAACTAACAACTAAAATCTTACCTCTAGCAAAACCTAAGAGCAAAAAGCGCTCTTCCTCTATAGAATGATCAGGGTCAGCTATGGTCAAGTTAAATGGGTCTAAAAAAGCTTCACTTGCTTCAACAAAAGAAACACCATGTTTGTCTTGATTTGAAATATCTTTTGCCTCATCCCACTCAAACACAAGTTCCATAGCATGATTATACTGCTAATAAAGCAAAGTGAAATTAGCAAATCAACTATTGGTAGCGCTTAATTCTTCTAATGTCTAGGCAACGGATTCTAAAGGTTTTGGTAAATCAAAGTTTGGCAAACCAGAGTCTGGAAACTGTTTTTTTAGTTCGGTTAAAAAGAGTCTTACAGCAGGGGTTTTAAGCATCCCTGGCAAAACAGCTACCGCAATGATGCGCTCGAGCGGCTCTCGCATGGGCAAAACTTTGGCATTTTCGGGTAACTCATCAATGGCAAGTTCAGGCAAAATACTAATACCTAGACCCTGTGACACCATGCGTAAAATCGTAGAATCCTCTCTAAAAAAGTGCCCTGCTTTAAAGCTTATACCCAGGTCTTGCAAATGCGCTTCAATGGTGCCCGAGCAATAAATGCAGGTAGAAAAGATAAACTCAGTCTTATTAAGCTCTTTCCAACTAAGCTCTGTACGCTTATCCTTGCCTGAAACAACCGCTTTATAATGGTCGCGCATCACTTCCCAAAAGATGAGCTCTTCATGCTGATCTTGAGCCCTTGGATTCTCAGTAAAGGCAATATCTGCCAGCCTCTCTTTTAAGAGTTGTTCTTTGCTGCGACCCTGGGCATCCTCGTAGTCAAGCTCTATCAGCTGAATGCTAAGGTCTGGGTAATGTTTTTGCAGTTTTGCCATTAGCGGAGGCATTAATTTGCCAGCAGCACTGCGAAACGATGCTACCCGCAAAACTCCTGTAATACGCCCCTGGCTTGCGGCTGCCTGCTGCGCTATTGCTGCTTGATGTTGCAACATAGCTCTAGCATGCACCGCAATACTGTGACCAATCTCCGTTGTTTTTGCCCCAAAACGCCCACGCTCGAGCAGCCTTGTTCCTAACTCTTTTTCTAATTCAGCAATGGCGTAGCTAATCGCTGCTTGAGACATAGAAAGTTCTAAAGCAGCTTCAGAAAAACTACTATGATCATGTACCGCGAGAAAAGCCTCGAGCTGGGTCAGTTTCATCTACCTAGTTTAGCGGTGAAAAGCGTCAAGCATCTATAAGAAATACTTATAGATAGTACACCTTCTATAAAAAGGTTTGAACTATGACCTAAGTTACCAGTTAATATCGAGTTTACTTATAGATACCTTTGCATTTATCCAAATTACTTTTTGATTGTATTGAATCAGCCCTTTAAGCTTAAGGGTGTTAGATGCCACTATGGCAGAAATTTGAGGTTCTCATGTCCGTTAAAACCTTAAAATCACCCGCTTTTGACCTTTGGCCTTTGCTCCAGGTCACAGTTATTTTTGCCTTAGGACTACTACTCTGGCTATTTCTAAGCCTTGATTGGCAAAGTACAAACGTAGCTGCTGAACCAGTTGTAAGCCTAAATCTCTCAGGTGCAATTACCCATTACTCAGAAACGGCTGAGGTAGTGTGCAGCGCCAATACCATTAGGCTCGAGCTTCCTGCCAGTCAGGGCATAGCTGGTTACAGCGTTCTTTTTAGCAGTTCCATACCACTATCTAAGCTAAAAACCCAAAGCTATATTGATATTAATACTCTAAATGGGCTCGAGCTTTACCTGAACTCCACAACACAGGCTCAGTTTGAGCATTACACAGCCTTAGCAGGTCAATTGGATTTTGACCCTGTGCGCAAAAAAGGCTACCTCAATGCCACTCTCGCAAATGGTGAAAGCAATTCCGTTTTTCTCTCTACAAACTTTTCCTGCCTGAACTAAGGCGTCATCTCCAGTAAAAAGCTGCCTCTTCAATTAGGCAGCTTTTTTTATAGCGCACCCATACAAAAAATGCTTATACAATAGTTCATGGAAAATCAGTTTATTCTTAGCCCCTATTATATTGATAAACCTGCTGAGCACTTAAAAAGATTTGCCAAAGATGGCTGGCAAATCAATGAAGTCACGCTTCCTGAAACCGACAATCCGCAAGATAAAGCCAGCGCTGTACATAAAGGTCTCGCTGATAAGGTTGAGGTAGCCTTAAAGGCTGATAAACGCCCAATCAGTATTGCGGGTGATTGCTGCGCAACGATTCCTGTTTATGCAGGGTTGCAGCGTGCAGGCTTGGCACCCACCTTTTTGTGGCTAGACTCTCACGGCGACTTTAATACCTGGGAAACAACCCCCAGTGGCTTTCTAGGGGGCATGCCCTTAGCTATGATGGCAGGTCTGGGCGAGCAGCGTA
>JAHEBB010000564.1 GCA_024642575.1 Trueperaceae bacterium
CGAACGGCAGTTTGAAACTCGAGCTGCGAACCTTGACCCAGAAGCATATCTAGCGTGCCCCCTGGACAATGCTCGAGCGTTAAAAATGCCTTATCTCCGGTAGGAAAGCCTTCAAGTGCCTGAATGACATTAGGGCATCGCCAATGGCCGCCATTTAGACTCAAAGTGATTTGCACTTCGTTTTCAAACATGCGCCACAGTACCGGCCTAAGTTGTAGTTCTGGTCTTGGTAATTTCAAGGCTACTTCACCAAAAATAGAGTGCTGAGCCAGATAGACAAAAGAAGTTTGACCTGAACCAAGCTGCTTTATAATCTTGTAATAGTCTGGTACAAATAGGGGAGTCACGTCACTCATGCAGGTTTTTAAGTTTACTCCATTTTTAGGGTCTCATTAGGGGATAAGACCACACATTGACTAGAAGTCTCAGCTTCAACCGCCTTTTTAAAGGCCTGAGCGTCCTGATTGATAAGTCCGAAGGTATTATAGTGAATAGGTATCACTGTTTTAGGGTTTAAAAGTTTAACAGCTTCAAGGGCATCTTCTGGACCCATTGTGAAATTATCACCAATAGGTAAAAGAGCTAGATCAAGGGGCTTACGACCTATCAGACTCATATCACCAAAAAGAGCCGTATCCCCCGCATGATAGATCCTTTTCCCATCAGCTTCGATAATAACACCCATAGGCATGCCTCCATAGGTACCATCCGCAAAAGAGCTCGAGTGCCAGGCAGGGGTAAATTTGACTTTCCCAAAGGGAAACTGAAAACTGCCACCCGGGTTCATTCCATGACCTGTAACACCCCTGGCAGCCATATAGTTTACAATTTCGTGGCTCGAGATTAGTATTGCATTACTTTGCTTGGCAATACTTTCAGTGTCACCAACATGATCGCCGTGGGCATGGGTTAAAATTATATGAGAAGGCGAAAACTCAGTTGCCTTTACTGTAGCAACAGGATTGCCTGTGATAAAAGGATCAATTAAGATCCTTGTTTGACTAAGCACAAGTTCAATAGCTGAGTGTCCAATGTAATTTATCTGCATCTGACCCTCCCAAAATTAAATTTAGTCTAGCACGTTCGCTTGATTATAAAGGGCTTAGTTTTTAACTATAGGCACCCAAAATGAAAACGGCACTTGCAGCCCACACTCTTTGTATCTTGTAGTGTATCTTGTGGCAAATCAAAAAGGTCTCTTGGTAGTAGCAAAGGGTTATAGCAGACTTAGCTAATGACAACACCATCAAATATAAAATCTGAACTTTGATCACTATCTCAAAACCTTAACAATGGGGCATTATTGACCCAATTAAATATTATAATTCCTAGGTTAATCCGCTGACAGTTTGATAAAGACGTTAGGAACTTGGTTATGAACTGTTAAGATGTCCCTTAATGAAACGGCTAATTTTATTTCTCACTTTTCTATTTTCGTACGCGACTTCATTTGCCTTGGCACAAGGTGACGATGTTATTTTAGATGAGACGGGTCATTTGTTGACCTATACAATCGATTACGACCGATTATCCGTAAATGCAGATGCAAGGGAATGTTCGACAAGTGCTTTTGAAAGTGGTCTTTTACATGGGGTCTTAAGGCATCTCTTTCTCTTTTTACCCTTTGAAGCAAGTTTTTATGATGCTGTTGACACGGTTGAAGTGATTGTTAACCAAGAGAGCAAAATTGTTCTTTATGCAAAAGCACCTTTAGCGGAAATCCGCACAACCAATAAGCGTTTTCGGGTTTTTATGAATAGTTTTGCCTCTCCACGAGCAGGCTTTTGTTTTTCCTTAAGCTCGAACACGCTCGAGCTGTGGATTAACACTTTAAATGCCAGAAATGGTGTTCTTGCCTATGACCCCACGCTATTTAGCTTGGCTATCCCAGGAGCTATAACGCTTGAAAGCTATGCAGAAAAAAACGCTCTACCTAGTGTCAGCGTAACTTCCTTAGAAGAAGCAGCCCAAGTAGCGGAAGCTCCCGTATCAACTGAACCTCCAGTTGAACCAAACCCTCCTGTCGAAGCGCCTGTTGTTGAAGCGCCTGTTGCGCAAGTACCTGAAAGCACGGATGAAGCACCTCAACCAAATGCAGACGCAAACCCTTTGCCTAAAGTCAATAACAATGCTTATGTGCTTACCCCCTTTTTATCAGAGATGCCTGTGCGCATTTTTAATGGACCTAATCAGGTGCTCGAGCCAAACACTGATTACGCGGCACTTATTGAAACCAGCAAAGGTCAGGTTTTTATTGACCTTTTCGAGGATATAGCGCCTGAAACAGTAAATAACTTTGTCTTTTTAGCCCGCAATCACTATTATGATGGCGTATCCTTTTTTAGAGTTATTGAAGACTTTATGGCCCAAACAGGAGATCCTAGTGGTTCTGGCCTCGGCGGTCCCGGCTATCAAATTCCAGATGAGATCGTTGCAGGTATTGGTCATAGTGCTCCAGGAATTGTGTCTATGGCAAGTGCTGGGCCAAATACAGGTGGGTCGCAGTTTTACATCACCATGGAAGCAGCGCCCTGGTTAGACGGAACGTATAGTATTTTTGGCGCTGTATTAGAAGGCTTAGAGGTTATTCCCCAAATTCGTATTTCAGATCCAAGTCAACCTATAGCGCTAGCTACGCCTGACACAACGCTTGGCCTTTTGGCTGTTCAAGGTATAGAACTGGCAGGCGGTAAAAGCTTTACGATTGATAGCTATTTGCTCGAGCGTTTAGGGCAGATACCAACTCTGAATCAGCGTGTTAGTCTAGACGGTTATGATCTTATGGTTACTACCGATCCTCAAACCGAAAACCGTGTGGTAGCTTTTTGGCTCGAATCAGATAAGATTACGGCAATCACTATCGTTCAGCGGTCTAAGTGAGTTGAAATTTCGAAAATATTCACACCTGAGAAGTTTCTTGCAAGCCAAAGGACTTGAATCTGCAGACCTGGATTTCTAGGAGGGCAAAGACACTTAAGGGTATCTTTTAACGGTATCTTATTAATTGGTTCTTCTGAAGTTTTTTTGACATATTTGATGATGTTGGCCGATTTAGTGAAAAAGTCAAACAAATGGTATGAATATGCAAATAAGTCTAGAGCATGTTGAACAACTCTAAACCCAGATTTAAGCGAAAGAATTTACGATATTGAAAGGGTACGTTTCAGAAATGCTTTTACTAAATCATCCCGGATGGCCTTCCCCTAAGGCACTTGAAATCTGAGCACCCAAATTCTAAACGAGGTGCCGTTTAACTTTTTCTTCCCAGGTTTTTTCAAAAATAAGTTCTCCTGCTTCAAACGCTTTTAGCTCAGCTGACAAATAAAACCAGTCTTTATCGCAATTTAGGGTGGTTCTGGTTTCAGTC
>JAHEBB010000565.1 GCA_024642575.1 Trueperaceae bacterium
TATGATTGGTGATCAGGCAAGTCTGCGCCCAAAATTACTTAGTGCCCGCATCCTCATTGTGGATGATGTGGAAGCAAACGTCATTTTCTTACAGGCTTTGCTTGAAATGAATGGTTTTACCAATATTGAGGCGACCTGTGATTCTCGAAAGGTTTTGCCTTTGGTGCAAGCCAATGAACCTGATCTGATACTGCTTGACCTAATGATGCCCTATCTAAACGGATTTGAGGTGATGGAAGCGCTCTCCCAGATACTACCCAATTCTCATTATTTACCTATTTTGGTCCTAACGGCTGATATGACGCAAGAAACCAAGCAAAAAGCACTAGCTACAGGTGCCATGGACTTTTTGACCAAACCCCTTGAGATAACTGAGGTTTTGCAGCGCACCCAAAATCTACTGCATACGCGCTATTTACATAAGCAGCAACAAGCGCATGCCAGCCACCTAGAAGAGGTCGTAAAAAAGCGTACAAAAGCTCTGGCTGAGTCGATATCAGCCCTTGAAAAAGCTAATCAAGAAATTCTGTTGCGCCTGGCTAAAGTTGCTGAGTACCGTGATGATGTTACAGGTGAGCATACCCAAAGGGTGGGCCGACTCGCCTATTTATGCGCCAAAGAGTTGGGCAAAGATGAGACCTACTGTGTCAGGCTCGAGCAGGCAGCAAGACTTCATGATCTGGGTAAAATTGGCATTCCTGATAGTATTTTGCAAAAACCAGGCAGTCTTAACCTGCAAGAGTTAAGGCAAGTAAGGGAGCACTGTAAAATTGGTGCCGAGCTTTTAGAGGGCAGTGGTTCAGATATTTTAATTATGGCAAAAAGCATTGCGCAAAGCCATCATGAACACTGGGATGGTCGTGGTTATCCTCAAGGACTTAAAGGAGAAGAAATTTCACTGGAGAGTCGTATTGTGGCAGTTGCTGATGTTTATGATGCGCTCACCCATACTCGCCCCTACAAACATGCCTGGACCGTTCAAGAAGCGACAGAGCTTATTCAAAAAGAGAGTGGCTACTATTTTGACCCGCACGTTGTTAAGGCATTTTTTAAGGTGCTCGAGCTAAAGCCTCAAGCTGAGATGGTGATTAGCTAATGGAACATTTAAGCCAAGCTCAAAGCCTTGCATTTGAAGAAGATCTTGCCAGTAAAATTTGGCGTTCTGTCGTACCTGAAACTCTTAAGGAAATTGCTCACTATAAATCCTGGTTAGTCTCAAGACCTGCCAAACATGTGGGCGGTGATTTCCATTTGTCTACGGGCTCCTGGATGATTGTTGGCGATGTCAGTGGTAAAGGTATACCAGCTGCTCTCCTTACCGGAATGTTTATTGCGGCTCTAAAATTGGCAGTAAGAGATCAAGATCCGGGGGCTGCCCTTCAAACTGCCCTTTACAGCGAATTGGATAAGGCTGAGATGTTTACAACGCTGGTGGCCGTGCAACTTGGGGCAGATGGTTGGATAGACTACCTGAATTTGGGGCATCCGCCCATTTTGATAAGACAAAAATCTACTGCTGAGGTCCATGAATTAAAGGCAAGTGCACCGCCTATGGGAACCCTGCCTTTGGCTAGCTACCCAGTTAAAAGCTATAAGCTCGAGCCAGGAGATAGTCTTTGTCTTTATACCGATGGAATTATAGAAGCAGAGAGCATTGACGAGCCTGAAGAGCAGTTTGGTATTGAGCGACTAATAGCGGTTTTAGCAGCCCATGAACAGCCAGAAGCTGCCTTTGCTGCCATTCAAGCAGCGCATAAGGATTGGCTAATAAATGATGACTACACGCTAGTTATGCTCGAGTATAAACCTGAATCTGGTTGGTTAGAAGAAAGGCTCGAGCGTCGCTAGACTTGTTAAACTGACCTGAAAAGGCAGTGCAGTAATAATGATCTTGTTTGAGCGTACGATTTAGATTAGAAACTATCGCCCCAGTTTTTACGCCTTAGTTCCTTAAACACTGCGCCATTTCGTTTGCTAAACGTTTGCTCAGTGACTGAACCTTCTTGGTTACAAAGTTTAAATTTAATAAGACCACTACGTGACTGTGGACTTGCGAGTATGCGCGCCTTGGGCAACGCTAAGGCTGTTTTTGAAAAAGCCAGATAGGAATACTTTTCGTCTTCCCAGGCAAGCTCAGCCTGTTTGGCCTTGCGGTGCAGGCTCGAGCGTTCAACACGGGTATTAAAGTGACACCAGTCAGGCTGTTTTAGAGGGCAATCAAACCCATGTGGGCAAGGTGCAAGCATAAAAGCGCCCTTACCAAGTAAGATTTCTCTTAAGCGCATAAGGCGCTCCCAAGCTGCGGTGCTGCCAGGCTCAACGATTAGCAAGACTTGTTTCGTTAAACCCCAGAGTTGTATCACGAGTTTTTCCTGTGTTTCAGGCTCGAGCTCGTTTAAAACATAAGCCAAAGTTACCAGGTCGGCTTCGGGTAGAGTTGGACTATCCTTAGAGAGATCGGCATCTAACCAAGTTATAGTTGTAGCCTTTAGGTTTTTGCTGAGCTTTTCCCCCTGGGCTCTTATTGCGCTGCTTCCCTCAACAAGTGTGGCTTTGCTGAGCTTAGGCCAGGCATCTTGGGCTGCCCAAACCACTGAACCTGGTCCTGCACCTAGATCAAGTAAGGTTTCTGGCTCAAAGTTTGGATACTCTTGTATTACCTTGGCAAAACTTTCTCTGATTGCTCCGTAAGTTGCTGGCAGCCTTGCCGCAAGATAAGCTAAAGCTTTAAGCTCATCTGATAAATGAAACCGACCATCCCGAAGCTCAGCTCGGTAACGCAATGATAAGGCCTCAGATGCCTTGGCAAGCTGATCCATTGAGACACCCTGTAGGGCTTCATTAATTCTCTGACGAAGCAGCGGCGGAAGCATTATAGAGTATAGTTTAAGCTAAAAAATGCTTATACCAGGAATGGGGCAAGTAAGCATCTAAGGTCATTTCACCAGGTTCGATAGAGCCATGAAGAATAAGCATACCTGCCTTTTTAAAATGGATGCTTATGCCTGTACTACGTTTTGAAAGCAAAATACTTGCTAGTTCACTTAAATAGGGCTCATGACCTACTAAAGCAAGATTGGTATCACTTGACCCTAACCACTCTTTAAGCTCAGCCAAAAGTTGAGCATAGCTTGCCTGGGTTAAGGTATCAATATATTGAATATAACGACCTTTAGCCAGACGTTGAGTTAAAGGCTCTGCGGTTTGCGCCGCGCGTGTATAGGGACTCGAGAAAAGATAGTCAAGCTGAATATCTTGTTTTTCTAGAAGCTTAGCTAAATTTTTTGCTTGCCTTAAGCCTTTATCCGTTAAAGGGCGTTTGCTGTCATCAGGGTAGCTGATACCCTGAGCATCAGCATGAGC
>JAHEBB010000566.1 GCA_024642575.1 Trueperaceae bacterium
CTGGTTTTGCCATTTTAGGCTTTAGTAAAGAAGCTGGAGAATTAACAACCTTATCTGTCCAAACCAACCAAAATGTCCTGGCCAATCCTGAGGTAAGTGCTCAAGGTAATAGTGCTTGGGCTAGCGGTTACAGTGCCTGGTCGAGTGGTTACAGTGCTTGGGCAGGTGGCTTTTCTGCCTGGGCGGGTGGGGTTAGTGCGACTACCTTTCCAGAAAACTTCGGGGTTTGGGATCAGATTGACTTGCCTGAAGCTCAGGGGCTGGCCAATAATCTTGGCGCAGGCATTACCATTGCGGTGATTGATACCGGCATTGATCTGACGCATCCTGCCTTTATGGAAAGTTGTACGGGTAAAGGCAAAACCCTAGTGTGTAAGAAGCCGCTTTCGGGTGAAAATACCTGGAAGGACTTTATTGATGGCGATCTCACACCTCAGGAAGTCCCAGGGGCTGCCTATGGTCATGGGACTGCCGTTGCAGGCGTCATTCAGCAAATTGCCCCTAATGCCAAGATCATGCCGCTTCGTGTCTTAGGTCCTGATGGTAGTGGCGATGTGAGTGCTGTAGCCCAAGCCATCGATTGGGCGGTAAGCCACGGTGCCAATGTCATTAATCTATCGCTAGGCACCAATGTCTATGTGGCTTCCTTACAAGCGGTACTGGATTATGCCGCTGCTCAGGGCGTTTATGTGGTGGCTTCTTCGGGCAACACCGGCGATGAGAATGTAACCTATCCCGCCTCGGTTATGGCAGCGACCAATACCAGCTTTGGCACCAAATCAGTGGGGATTGGCAGTGTTAATGCCTTAGACCGAAAATCAAGTTTTTCCACCTATGGCAGTAACCTTGAAATGGTCGCCCCAGGGGAAGCAATTAAGACCACCTATCCAGGCTCACAGGTTGTTTTGGCAACGGGTACCTCGTTTGCCGCACCAATGGCCAGTGCTGCTTTAGCCTTAACCTTAGGCCAACCCGGTTGGAAATCAGGGGCACAGCCTGCCAGGGATATGGGTAGCTCTGCCGCCAATATCAGTAACCTAAACAGCTATGCCTTAGGTAAGGGTCGTTTAAATGTCTATGCCTTTGTTGTGAGTGTTTTGCAATGAGAGAACAGGTCATTCTAAGCGCCCAGGAGCTTACCTCCTTAAGTCTAAAGCAAGTTATTTTGACCCTAAGCCAGGCAGTACTAGGTAGTAACCAGACTAGCCCTTCCTCTTCTGTTCAAAAGAATAGCTTTGAGAGTACTGAACGTAGGCTCTGGGATGTTTGGTTTCAATAATGAATCCTTTAGCTTCTCTTTTTAAACGAGGACGCAGCTTGACATTCAGCGGTCAGAACGCACTAAGTCAGAGAATAGCTGGCACGCCTAGAATAGCAGTCTTCCCTGTCTTCTTGGTCTTTATTATCTCCCTTCTAAGCTCACTAGTACTGGCTGAAGAGGGTGCTACCTATACCCCTGAAAACGATAGGATCGTGCAGACAGACGCAGCAGGTAAGTTACCCATTGAAAAGAAAGAAGACTTAGCCCAGCAGCAGATTGAACATTGGAACAAGGTGGAAGAAAACACGGGCAAAGAGATTAGCTACAGTTATGTGGTGATCTGTGATAGAGATGGACACTGCATGAAAGTCGATCCACCCAAGTTTGTTCGCTTTAAGTAAGCTCAGGCAAGGGCCTTAAGGTTTTTGTCAGGGCTCTTCATCTAAACTAAAAAATCATGACAGCGCTCTCACCTCTACCTAAAGATCAAAAGGAGGTGAGAGCGCTGTCTTTAGGCATTGAGTGTTTGACCCAAAAGGCCAATCCCTCAGAGTTTCTGGAACGCAACCTATTAAACAGTCAAACCTGTCAGGTCAAGGAACGCTACTTAGCTCCCTTTGAACCCTTAAATCTGTCCGTGTCTGCAACTAGTCTAAGAAGATCCATAGAGCTGATTTATCTCTTAGAGGGTGCGCTCGAGTTTAAGATGGGCAAGCTAAGTCACGTCTTAGAAGCAGGGGCTTTTTTGGTCGCAGATCAGCAACTGGGTAACGTTAAGTTAAAAGCTGTGACACCGCTGCGCTACCTGCATTTCAACTTAGCCTATAGCTCAGATCAGATCGGTAGAGAACTCAGTATGCTCAGCTCTGATTTGGTGAGTTTAAGGCTCCTGTTTGCTCGTAGTGACCAGGAGCTGATGTATGTCAGGCTTAAGCAGGGCGAACCGATGTTCCTGAGCCCCCATGAAGTAACAAATACCGATGAACTTTATTATATTTTAGAAGGTTCTATATCGAGCCAGGATGAGGCCTTAGCAGGTCTACGTTTAAAGGCGGGAGATGTCCTCAGGGTTAAAAACTTAGCCAGCGATGTGATGATCAAAGCAGAAACGGATTTGCGTTATCTTTACTTTGCCTCTGCACCCAGTTTTAATGGGATGAGTCATGAGCTGCTTGAGTTCCAGCGACTTGCCGAAGAGGTTGAAGCCCAAGACGGCTACACTTCAGAGCATTGTCGCCGCATCCAAGGCCTAGCTATAGCCACCGGACAGACCTTAGGTCTCTCTTCCGAACGCTTACACACCTTATCGATTGGTGCTTATTTGCATGATTTAGGCAAGATCAAAGTTCCTAAGGAAATATTACAAAAGCCTGCCGCTTTAAGTTCAGAAGAATGGCAGATTATCAAACGACACCCTAGCTTTGGGGCAGAGCTCCTTGAAGGCAGTAGCTATGAAAGTTCAGCTATAATTGTGGCCCAGCATCATGAACGCTTAGATGGTAGTGGCTACCCTTTAGGTTTACAAGGCAATGAAATATTAACAGGGGCTTATATTGTTGCGGTTGCTGATACCTATGATGCCATGACCACTGATAGACCCTATCGCAAAGCCTTATCCCAAGACACTGCTTTTGCTGAGCTTAGACGCTTTGCAGGCATACACTATCCTGAGCTTATTGTGGATGCGTTTATCCTTTCTAGGCAGCAAGCTTTTCAAGCTTTACAAACATCGTCAACTCACTTTTAGGTGTAAACATAGTGGTCCCAAATTTGGCTGAATAGCGGCAAAGAATTCCTGTAAATCAATCAAAGAAAAGATTTTACTGATGTGAGTTGAGGAACCCAACTCACATCGATTTATTCTAATTAAGCGTC
Organism: Trueperaceae bacterium; assembly: GCA_024642575.1. GTDB lineage: Bacteria > Deinococcota > Deinococci > Deinococcales > Trueperaceae > JAHEBB01. Next base: position 3,137 of record JAHEBB010000566.1, read on the forward strand.
TTGGGTCATATGACCTTTATGTCCATACTTGATCTTGTTACTATGAAATAATTCACATTATTGATCAGGGAGATGAAAACCCTTCTTGTTCTTTAATGAAAATATTGGAGGACTATTTCATGAAGCGTCGTCACTTTCTTCAATTAGGTACCTTGACCGGATTAGGGTTTTTGGTAGCCTGCGGTGATCCCACACTAACAGGCGATCTTAACGATTTACGCAAGA
>JAHEBB010000567.1 GCA_024642575.1 Trueperaceae bacterium
TCTGAGCACTTTTCAAGGTTGGTTAATCTTGCTTTAGTTTCTCATCTTGAATTACGTTCAGGACGAGATTTCTCTTGGTGGAGCCAAGGGGATTCGAACCCCTGACCTTCTGAATGCCATTCAGACGCGCTCCCAACTGCGCCATGGCCCCAAGCGGAGCTTAGTCTAAAGGTTTACTAAGCTTCTGTCAAGTTTTCTAAAGACCAGCAAAGCTAACTTATAAAGGTCTTTTAGAGACCTAGTTAGTCGTTTCTTTGGCTGTTCTAGCGGCAGCGCGGTCAGCTTCTTGACGACCTGCATCGGTACGAAGGCGAGCAGCTTTACCACGCAGATCGCGTAGATAGTAAAGTTTTGAACGGCGGGTACGACCACGGCGAACCACGGTAATAGAATCAATAAGGGGTGAATGTAAAGGGAAAACCCGCTCTACACCTTCACCAAAACTGACTTTACGAACGGTAAATGTGGCTCTTGCACCTTTACCATTTTTCTTGGCAATAACAACACCTTCATAGGCTTGAATACGACTACGCGTACCTTCAACGACTTTATAGTCAATTTTAACGGTATCACCTGTATCAAACTCAGGAACTTCTGCCTTTATCGAGGGTTGTTCAATCGAGCGCAAAATTGCGCCTTTATTATATTTCATGATTAATTCTCCAGCTTCTTTATCAGCCACACATAGCATGTGTCGGCACAGCCTTGTAATCTTAGCGTATAAGGGGTGGGTTACGCAAGCTGTTAGACGCTTATTTGAAACTTTTAATGCTCTCTCGAGCCTCGTTAAGCGCCAAATTACCCAAATAGCTAACGCCTACTTTAACGTTCGGTAATCACTACAAGACCTTGAAACGTCTTTTTCATTTAAAGCAACTTGCGCAAGAATCTGGTCACATACTTAGGTTTGAGAACTAAACCTAGCCTTTACCAGCCAATAGCAACCTCGAGCCCACGTTCGTTAAACAGCTCTTTAAGCATACGCAAATTATAAAGCGCATGACCTTGCGTGGTGTTCTGCATAAAAAAGTAAACTTGTGACAGCTCAGCTTGACGCGCCAAAATACTCTCAACCCAGGGCCTAAGTTCATCGGGTGTGTAGCGGTAGTCATGGCGCTCACTTGCATCCTTACCATCCCACCATTTTTCTTTGTTGCGCCCATGAAGTCGCAAATAGGCAATTTCTCCTGTTACAAATAAACCTGATGTGGGTAAACCCGTTAGCGGCGGGTAATCTACACTGACAAAACTAACCCCCAGTTCACGGCAAGCTTCGCGCACCTCGTCATGATCCCAGGAGTGATGACGAAACTCGAGCGCTAAGGTCTCCCCTGCCAACCGATCAACCACCGATTTCAGATAACGCCGATTGTCTGCTGTCCGGTGAAAGGAGTAAGGAAACTGAAGGAGATAAGGTCCCAGCATGCCTGCCGTCCTTAGCGGCTCAACCGATTCAATAAGTCTCTGATACATATCATCTGTGGCGTCTCTGGTGTGCGTCATTGACTGATGAGCTTTGATGGCAATGCGCACGCGCCCTTCACTTTTATCTAGCATGCCCTGAAAAGCCCGAATACCTGGAATGGCGTAGAAACTACTGTTTAATTCAACAGCGTTGTAATACTGAGAATAGATTTCAAGATATTTTCCCGACTTTGTACCTGCTGGGTAAACTAAACCCAGCCAGTCATCATTGCTATAACCACCTGTACCAAAATAAAGTTCCATAGAACAGTTTAAAGCTTTAGGGCTTTACTCTTTTTAGGTAAGGTGACAGTAGCGGCAAATCACGCTACGATGGTGCTTATGCAGATATTAGAAGATTTAGCGCGCACCAAAGCAGAAACTGAGCCCTATTTTGACCTTGGAGAAGCTGATCTAGATAAAACGTATGCCCCCGGCAAATGGACGGTTAGAGAAATACTCCATCACCTAACTGACGCTGAAACGGTGCTTTATGATCGCATTCGCAGGGTTATAAGCGAGCCTAAAACTGTTATTTGGGCATTTAATCAAGATTTGTGGGCAACCAATCTTAGCTATCTCAGTTTGCCCCTGGATGCCAGCAAAGCCGTTTACTCGAGCGTTAGGCGCATGATTATCTTGCAAGCAGAATTGCACTATAAACCCCACGGCAATCTACAGTTTATCCATAGCGAAACAGGATTACGCACTTTAAAAGATGAGTTTGACAAAATCGCCTTACACAATGAAAATCATTTGGCCCAAATTAGAAAGGCCCTAGCTTGAAGGTACGCTACGCTCATAGCAATATCATTGCCCAGGATTGGCGCAAACTGGCTGATTTTTACACTTCTGTCTTCAACTGTCAGTTTGTACCTCCCGAACGTAATCAGTCTGGTGACTGGTTAGAAAAAGCAACAGGCGTGTCAGGGGCAGCTTTGCAGGGTGTTCATTTACGGTTACCAGGTCACGGGGATACGGGGCCAACCCTCGAGATTTTTTCTTACAAGAATTCCCTCGATAAACCCGAGCCTGCCCCTAACCGAAGGGGTATCGGTCATTTGGCTTTTGAAGTTGAGGATGTTGATGCTTGCCTGAAAGCGGTTATTGCCCAAGGTGGCTGGTCACTCGGGCAAGTTGTGACTCGAGTCATTGAAGGTGCTGGCACCATTCGCTTTCTTTACGCTGCCGATCCCGAGGGTAATATCCTTGAGTTGCAACACTGGTCTTAAACCAGCCCTATCCGAGAGGCTATTTGCCGCAGCCCAAGAAATCTCGAGCCTAACTCATATTGATATAGGTTCCGATCATGCCCATTTGCCGCGATATTTGCTAGAAACCCGCAAGGTCAGACATATGATCGTGGTTGAAAAACATGCACTACCCTTTGCCAGAGCTAAGGAAGCTTTAAAAGGCTACAACGCAGATCTGCGTTTTGGCGATGGCCTTCATGTTATCAAGGCAGGTGAAGGAGATAGCTTAAGCATTACGGGTATGGGTGCACAAACAATCATCAAGATTTTGGCTGAGCCAGAAAAAGTGCCCCCAAGCCTTGTTTTGCAAGCCAATGACAAACCCGAGCTTTTGCGAACCTGGGCACTTGAACACTCTTACGCGCTTAAGAATGAAACGATGGTTACTGGTTTTTGGCCTTATACGATTTTAAGTTTGGAAAAGTCTAAGCTAGCTGACCCAAGCTATGACGGGCTCGAGCCTGAACTTGCACTTAAATTTGGCCCTCTACTTCTTAAAACAGGTGATCCCATTCTGTATGAAACGTTAAACAAACAAGCTAAGCATTACGGTAAAAAGCTAGCCAAGCCCTGGGCGCAAAAACGGCTCGAGCTCATTCAAAAAGCCCTGCGCTACTATGATTGATGTACACCCATGATTG
>JAHEBB010000128.1 GCA_024642575.1 Trueperaceae bacterium
TTCTGAATTGGCTGTCCAGCTTAGACTCACTTGGCTGTTTCCAGCTACAAATGAAAGACCTGTAGGAACTGCGGGCGGATTGGTATCTGTCTCAATTTTCTTTTGAGTGCCGGTGCAAGCTGCCAGTAGACCCAAAAGCAGACAGATTAAACTAAGGTTACGTATCCTTTCTTTCATCTTCACCTCCTTGGTGATGATCTCAGTGTGCAAAAGGAGGCGTTACACAGACGTTATAGCTTGGCAAAGTCGTTTGATTTTTGTTGTAACAGAAAGTAGGGTTCTAAACCTTTATAGCATCATTAAGGGATAGGTCAGCAAAAAAACCTCCCCTATTAATAAAGAGAGGTGAGGGTTAAACCGAGCAAATGGAAAAGAAGGATAAGCGTTTTCAACGATTGCCTCGAGCCCTTCCTAAGTGAGTAAGCTCTACTGCAAAAGAGTTTGTTTAGCGTAGACCCTGTACTTTGCTTAATGATTTGAGATAATCAAACAAGTCGTTCCAATCGGTGAACCTCAAGAGTTCTCCTGTGCGTAAGTTTTTTACCTGCACTTTAAAAGGCTGTGGCTGAAACTGCACAATGACTGCTTGTTTGGATGGGTGCTCAGGCATAGGTCAAGCTTAAGGAGTCAGGCGTTACGTAAGCGTTATAGGTTTAAAGCTTGCTCTAATTCCTGACGTAAATAAGGGGCAAGACCCTCGAGCTTAATCTGTTTAAATAAATCACGAGCTTTTTCTTGTTGATTATTGTCGCCATATTTAAGTGCATTAATAACAGCTCTTGCTCTGGCTATGTCAAACTCGGTTTTTTGAACAAACCCCAGCATTTGTGCTATGGCCTTAGCTCTAGCTTCAGGGCTCGAGGCTAAATCTGCCAATTTTGCCCAACTGGTTGTTAATAGTGTAGGGTCAGAGCTTGACTGACAAATATGCTCAAAATGATCTTGTGCTTTGTTGGTTTTACCTAGCTCAAGGTAGGCCGTGGCAAGGTTATATTCCAAAATTTCGCTGCCCTCAAAGCGACCAAGCTCGAGCGCTTCAAGGGCAGGTGCAATTCCTTTGGCGGTCTCAGCTAAATCCATATAGCAATAAAGCAAGTTAAGCGCACTATCGACCTGTTGTTTTTTGTAGCCAATGCGCTTACTTACAGCTAAGCCTTCAAGGTGGAGGGGAAGTGCTTCTTTGTGCCTACCAAGCTGATCATAAAGCGCTGCGACATTGGTGAGCAGAATGCAAAGTTCTAGGTCAGGTTTGTTTTTTCGTAAAAGAGCAAGCATAGGCTCATGGAGGGCGAGTGCCTCTTCAAACTGACCTTTATAGGTATAGACGATTCCAAGTGTATGGTTTAGGTTGCCTTTGTTTGGGGCTTCCAGATCTTCTAACTGGAGTCCTTGCCTGACCATTTGCTCAGCCTCGTCAAGTTGCCCCAAATGTACAAGTGCACCTGCCTTAATATCAAAACTGCTGGCTTTGAGGATAGTGTCGTGGGTGTTTTCAAGAACCTTGTCTGCTAAAGCTAAGGCTTCATGGCAATGACCTAGTTCTTTGAGACCTGCGGCTAAACCCGTATAAAGTGCCCATTTTTGCTCGCTAGCTTTACTTAGATTTAGGGCGTAGGTCAGTAAGCTATTGGCATCTTCATGCAGACCTCGTTCCCTTAAGGTTTGCGCTGCTTTTATCCAGTAGGGAATGGCAAGCTCGAGCTTCTCTGCTGCCAGATAATGGTTGGCTATGATGGCTGGGTCATAATGCTCGCTTAAGAGATTAGCCACCCGCTCATGAACCAGACGTTTACGGTTTGGGCTAAGATTCTGATAAATACTTTGCCTGAGCAGGTCATGGCTAAAGCTGCTCGCTTTAAGAATGCCTTTGCTTTCAGCTTCTTCAAAGGCTTCAAGGGCAGCCCACTCAGATAGACCAGTGAGCTGGCTTAAAAACTCGGGGCTTAAATCTTGCCTTGCTACCGAAGCACCTTCTAAAAGGCGTTTGCAGGGTTCAGAGAGACTCCGAATTCGGCGCTGAATCATGTCTGAAACAGCCACTGGCACCTCAAATTCGCTGTAGTCATGGGTTAATTCGTCAATACTGCTGTGCCAGCCTCTTTCGTCACTGTGTAAAACCGAGGTTTCAAAGAGCGATCTTAAAGTTTCTAGTGCAAACATGGGGTTGCCACCGGTAGAGCGCCATAGCCAATTGGCAAATAGCTCGGGTCCTAAGCTGTGTTGCATAAGCTGAGCAAGGAGTTGGCGCATGGCTTCAGGTGAGAGGGAATGCAGGTTGATCGTTTTGAGTTTGCGGCTCGAGCTTAAACTATCAAGGGCTGCTTTAAGGCGAGGGTTTAGCTCATAGCGCCGATAAGCTGCCAGCAGGCGCAAGGGTTTTTGGTTAACCAGAAAGACCAAAAAGGCTAAACTGGCTTCATCAGCCCACTGTAAATCATCAATCATAAGCTGAAAGCCCGTATCAGGAAAACTTAAGGCAAGATAGCGGTAAAGGGCCTCGAGCAGTCGGGCTCTCGCCGTTTCAGCATCTGCTGGAGTAGCGCTATGATCGGGTTTTAAGTCAGGTACCAGTCTTAATAAGTCATCTAGATAAGGACCAAGCTGGTTTAGGTCAAGGCTCTGGTAGCTCTGACGAATCCACTGAATAAGAGGATAATAGGGAACCTGCTCCAAGCCTTCATGACAGCGAAGCCCTACGGCTTTGGGTGCTAGCTCCGCCATCAGTCTTGATTTGCCCACGCCAGCTTCGCCAGCTAACACAACTAGGGTTTCTTGACTCTCTTGAATAAGGCGAAGCTCCTGATTACGCCCAACCAGCTCCGGAGGTCGTAAGACACTAAGGGGTACTTTTGGTTTACTTGTTTGGGTAACTTGAATTGGCAAAGAGGTGCTTTGTTTGAGAGTATGAATAAGCTCGAGCGTTTCTGCCAGAGGTTCCAGATCAAGCTCATCTTTTAGGCGTTGGCGAAACTGCTCAAATTGCTTTAGCGCGTCCTCACGCTGCCCTGCAAGGTAAGCAAGTCTCAGATACTGCTGCAAAATATCTTCACTTAAATCATCGTAGTTTAGTACGTTCTTAAGACAAGCCGCCGCCCCATCATAATTTCCTGAGGTTTCCAAGATTTTGGCGTGTTGAAAAGACGCTTCTTGCCAGGCCCTTGCCAGACTCTCACGCTCGAGCTCTAACCAGGTATTAAAACCTTCGGCGTCGCTAACCAGATTACTGAGTAAAGACCCACTATAAAGCGTCAGAGCATCTGCCCAATGCTGACTGGCAATGGCCTGTCTAAACGCCTGAACATCCGTCACAATAGGCCAGTGTAGACGTGCACCTTCAATAACCAAATCAACGCCATTTAGCTGTTTTGCTCGGTTAAGCAGTTGCCTTAAATTGCGGCGAGCACTGCTCTCAGCAGAATCAGGCCAGAACAAAAATGCCAGTTGATCGCGGCTTACCCAGGTTTCGTGGTAGGCAAGATAGGCAGCTAGACAAAAGGGCTTGGTTAGCGCTGGCTCGAGCCAGTCATCTTTAACATAAATCTGAGGTTTGCCAAATAGTTTTAATTTGTGCATCCTGAACCAGGTAACTGAATAGGGCGAAAGCCTGCGTTTCCTTAATCATACGCGCTAGGGCTCGAGCTAAACAAATAGGCGGTGGAATCCTCCTAACAAGAGGTAGAAGCATTCGGGCAAATAGGACGTTTTTATTTCAGTTTGAATGCCCTTTCAGACCAGCCCTTTTATCTCGGTATTCGCCCTCATCAGTCTGCCTTAAACCCCTACCCTATTTCGTTTACGGTTTCTAATTTTGAAGCACACTTTTTATAGACCAAAGAATCCCATGAGGCATGTTCAAAAAAAGGACCGCAACGTTTTGCGTTGCAGTCCATTGGGAAGAATAACGAATTGTCTTAGCGAATAACTTCCATAGGGCGCATCATGTCATGGTCTTCATGAGACAAGATATGGCAGTGCCAAACAAATCTACTCGGAACCGTGAACTTCATGGCAATACGAGTGACTTCACCTGGATAGGCTCTGACTTCATCTTTCCAACCCCGTTCAAAGGGCTCAGGAGGTCTAGCCGTTTCCACAAGTCGCCGAGCAGCAACCAGTTTTTGTTTGGTGCCCCCTGCACTATCTTTACCAAGATCAATTTGCTGACCGCTGTAGGCTGACCTGTCAATGATCTGAAAGGCGCAAGCATGTACGTGGATAGGGTGAATATCTTCCGTTGTATTATAAATTTCCCAGATTTCGGTTGAACCGAGCTTTGGGGTTTCGGTGAGGGTGTCTTGCCATCTTAAGTTACCGTCTTGTAGGGTGCCCAGTTGAGGTCTTAAACGGCCATAGTGATCCATACTTTCAAAAAGCGCTACTTTTCTTACATTGTCAATGGTAGTAAAAGGCTTAATAGCTGAGCGTAATGTGCTACCTGTATGTACAGAAGCATTAGGAAGGTAAGAGCGCCAGTTGTCTACGCGAAAGGCCATAACCTGGCCTGTGGTATTGGGGTCGGCAGGGGTTTGGGGTATGCCTTTGGCAGGTTCATCTGGACCAATATTTTGCATAATGATGGTCTGACCTTTTAGATAGCTAAAATCAATAACAATGTCATAGCGCTCCCCTGGTGCAATTGGCAAAGAAGCAACTTCTACTGGACGCTCGAGAAAACCATTATCGGTACCAATGACCATAATCGGGCTGTCGTTACTGAGCTTGAGTTCAAAGAAACGAGAATCGGCAGCATTTAAGACTCTAAAACGGTATTTGCGCGGCTCAACCGTGTGATAAGGCCAAATTTTGCCGTTAACCAGAATAAAATCACCAAAAAACTCAGCCACAACGCTTGGCTTAGGTGCGCCTTCAATCCCTGAGTCAGAGGGCATGGTCATTTGTCCATACCCATCAAAGCTTTTGTCTTGAATGATGAGTTCGACTTCATGCTCTTCGGAGGGCAAGACATGACTGCGCATCATCTCAAGTTCGTTATCATCCCGAATTAGATACATGCCTGCCAACCCGGCATAAACATTTAAACGGGTAATACCCATCGTATGGTCGTGATACCAAAGGGTTTGAGCTTCTTGAGCATTGTCATATTGATTGGTATCACTGGTAAAAAAAGCGCCTCTATCATTACGGGTATACCAGGCTTCAGGGTAACCATCACTATGGGATTGCGTTATACCGCCATGTAAGTGAGTAATGGTAGGAACACCGCTTTGATAATCATCTTTGGGCATCGCCTGGTGAATGCTGGAATCAACGGGTAGCAGATGCCAGGTAGGTAGCCAGTTATCAAAGTTAACATAAACCGATGCGTCTTTTTTAGTGATAATCGTGGGCCCCAGATAACCCTGAGAAGAATAGCTATCTGCTTGATTGTAGCGAAAAGCTAAAGAGCGTTTCTGGCGACCAAAGCGGTCAAACAAACCAAATTTGTGATAAGCCCATTCGGTATTCAAAAAAACACTTTCATCAGGATTCATCGCATGAATACGGTTAGGTAAAGGCAAGCGAGAGATAAACTTGGGGTGTTCTTGGGCACTTAACCAAGTAAGCCATTCAGTCTCGAGCTCAGCAGGCTTGGCGGCATTAGGGTCTTGCCTTATAACTTCAGCAGGGGCTTGAGACTGAGGAGCGTTACAGGCTGCTAAAAAAGCGGCGCTCGAGAGTCCAGATAGTTTTAGAAAATTTCTTCGGTTCATGAGTCAACCTCCCAGGAAGACGTTATACAAAGGGAATAACAACCAAAAAAGTTGTCAGATGGTGGTGACGCTCATTAAGTTATCATGAAAGCCAGTCGAAAAAAACCCCTTGATTCGACTAAAACTAAGGCAGTAACAAAAAGTCAAAGCGGTAAGCTGTTCGTTTTTAGTACATAGCTATTATTACAAGGGCTTGAGCTATAGCAGGTTTAGTGGATTTCTGAAGTAAGAATAGTATGTTGATAAAGAGAATCCCGCCAATGTTTAAGCAATGTTTAAGCATTGGCGGGATAAAAGGGCTTAATTACTAGATAGGCTTATATCATCAAACAGACAAGTTCCTGAGTCAGATGCCAGATAAATAGCTGCCCAATTGGCCCCAGTGGGTAAGATCTGGGTTGTAGATTTTTGGCTATAGCTGCTACTGCTAAAGCTTAAGCTGGTTGAAAAGCCAGCACCAGAAAAGCCCACAGTGCAGGTTTGACCCCCAGGAGATTTGGCACTTACACTAAGAGTATAGGTTTTTCCAACCGTTAAACTAGAACTTCCTATGTCTTGCTGTAACCAGCCATAAGCAGTCATCTTTAAAGCTTTAGAACCTGACAGGGCGTCCGAAGAGAGACTGACCGTCGAATCATAAATAGACCAGTTACTTAAATCTGTTTCAAAGTCACCATTTAGGAGTAGATTTTTTATTTCTGGGCTGGGCGTTGGCATGGGGCTAGACCCAGGGAAGGCAGCTTTGAGTAGATTAGGCCCACCATTATTTAGGGTCCAGACAAAATCTTTCAAACTGACAAGACCTTCATTGCTGCGTCCATACTTACCTACCGCTGGAACCTCGAGCCATTCGGTTTTAGCTCTGCCCTTGCCATCTTTACTAACACTTGTTTCATTACCTTCATGACCATTAGGAATAAAGAGTTGTGGATGGTCAAAAGGACCAGCTTCATTTTTAACTCTGGGGTCAGTCAGACTCTTTAAGAAGGCAACCAGCTCAGCTCTTTCGCTAGTTGAAAGCCCTAAAGGTTGAATGTCTGGGTCAAGCTCAGGGTTGTCCCTGAAGTTACCACCTCGGTTATAAAACTCAACGACTTGCTCTAAGCTAGCGGTACTACCATTATGGAAATAAGGACCGGTTAACTCGACGTTGCGCAAGCTAGGAACTTTAAAAGCGCCATCAACAGCAACCCTTTCAGAGCTGACATTCCAAGGCGTATAGCCACATATGAAACTGCTAAAGGGAACATCAAAGGTGCAGGGATCAACCTTAATAGGGTCTACAAACTTTCCGCTGATGTACTGTCTGCTAAAGGATAAAGGGTTGCCAAAGGGGTCTTTAGCCCCTACGCCGAGATCATCTTTGGTAGGAGTAACACCAATATTGTAAAAAGCGCGGTCATAGATAGCAAGGCCGCCATTGCCCATATACATCCGCTCGACCAGACCATTTTCCTTGTTTTCTTGTTGTTGGCTAGTAGCTGCGCTGGTAAATTCAGGGCCTGTATGACAGGCGATACAGTGAGCCTTACCAATAAAGAGCTCGAGCCCACGTTTTTCAGCGTCGCCAATAGCAGCTTTATTACCTTCTGCAAAACTGTCATAAGGCGCTTCATCTGAAATAAGTGTGTCCTGATAAGCCTGCAAAGCCAGAGCCCAAAAAAGGCTGAAATTGTTTTCCATTTGGCTATAGCCATTTTGCTTAGCTGGGGCACTCCAGTATTTGCTGTTAAAAGCTTTTTGAATAAGGGCGCGGTAGGTGGTATTTAAGCCCTTACCCGAGTTGCTACGGTAACTGGCAAGACTGCTGTCTTGGCTATGTACGCTCTGAAACGCTAAAGGTTGCCGTTCAATCAGCTTTTTACCCAGATCAGCAAACTTACGGTTTATACAGGCCATTTCTAAGGTGCTTACCGCAGGGCCAACAGCTTGCGAGGCCAGAGCGGAGTTACGCAGGTCTACGCCTTCGTATGAGACGCTCGAGCCGTTATAGGCCATAACTTTTGCGCTCGAGTTTCGTTTGCCAAAGGGGTCAACCCCGTTAAAGACATTGTTAGCGCGACCGTCCCAGAAATTTCTGAAATTTAGGGCGGCATTAATCATAGTTGGAGTATTGCGGGGTTCAACCTGACGCGTGTTGCTGGAGCCAATGTGAAAAATGGGGTCAGCAAGACCATCACAGTTTTCTTCAAATACAGAGAGGTCAGGTAGAGACTTAAAATCTGCTAGAAAAACGCCCTGTGAACTTATGGTGTCATTGGTGTTAAAGATGACGCTCGAGTAGGGGTTAGCTGGGTCTGAAAGCTTGTGCAAAGGAAAGTCAGCAAGTTTTAAGCTGTAATTCGGCCCCCCTTTGCCTCCAGAAGCTGTTTGTTGAAAGCTTGTATCTCCAGCATTAAGCCCTGGGCTCAACTGGTTTTTAATGCGATTATCTATACCTGCATTAAAATGGCAGCTGGCACATGCTTGACCATCACTACCTGCTGCCATATCCCAGAAAAACGCTTTGCCAAGGGCGCTGGCAGCTGATTTATCGACAATATAATTGCTTAGACCAGAGACGTCTGGAACACTTACAGTTTTTAAAGATGGGGGTGCGCTTAAAAGCTTGCCTGCAATTTTTATGCGGTCAAGGTTGATCTCATAGCCTTTTGAAAAAAGATGCTTGCTGCCAGAATGAACGATTTTCACACTATGGCTGCCAGTAGGTACATTAGTAGAAAAAACTTGTTGGTTATAAACTGTGCTTAGCCAAGAGCTGTAAAGATCAACTTCTTGTTTGTAAGCGCCATCAATATAGACTTTGAATTTGCCCGCATTTTTTGATTTGTTGGCATATAAACTTAAACTGGTACCACTAAAGTTAAAGGATAAATTAGCGGATGTATTGCTGCTAACATGTGTGTCGCCATCAGCATATTGGCTACTTTTTACATAGCTCCAGTCAGCGCTATAGGTCACACCTGGGTCATTATCCCCAAACCAGTTTTGTACGGCAAGATTATCAATCTGTGGATCTTCAGCTTTTGGACTTGGGCTATTAGAACTGCAAGCACTGAGTATCAGGATAACTAAAATAAGAACCCAGCTAAAATAATATGGACGTTTAGCCTCCATATAGACTCCCTTCAAAATGCAATAACGATGTAATGCGCTGTGTGATAAAACGTTGTGAGTACCTAGATGGTTAAAACCTGATTAAAAAGACACCTCCCACAGATAAAAAACCTAACCCTTAGCAAAACAATTTTTGAACTGCCTATTTGCCTTTAGCAAGTACAGGCTAAAAACAAAGGAAAAAAAGCTGCTGCTACTACCCTAAGAAAAAAGCCAGTCGAAAAAAAGACTGAATTTAGACTGGCTAAGTGATTTGTCTGTAAACTTTCTTACTATCTAAACCAAATCCTAGGTTCAGCAAGGCTCTTATAAGTTTTGATAAGTTGAAATTGGGGTGGTATCAAGCTGATAGGTTGGCTATGGATTGCCACCTTCGCTGAAATGACAAACGAATTGTCGCTACCAATAAACCACCGAGCTTTAGCCTTAATTCTTAAATTTCCTATGACCTCACTGAAGGTTTCGAGAGGGCAGCTAATATTAAAATTTTTTGCAATAAGCTGTGTATATATCTCAGATTTGGTATAACTTTTAAGGATATAGGTCAGTCAACTTGGAGAGCCAGAAGTTTGCTTTGTAAAAGGAGAGCGTTATGGATTATGAAAAGCTAGGCGCATTTTATCTAGGAAAAACCTATGATTTAAAGCAAGCTGAATTAAAAGACGAGATTATTCTTTATGATTCAAAAGATTTAACTACTCATGCAGTAATTATTGGTATGACGGGTAGTGGTAAGACGGGTCTAGGTCTGGCTATCTTAGAAGAGGCCTTGGTTGATAACATTCCTTTAATTGCAATTGACCCTAAGGGAGACTTGACCAATTTACTGCTAACTTTTCCTGAGCTTACGCCAGAAAAGTTTCGCCCCTGGATTAATGAACAAGAGGCCAGTAACAAAGGCCAAACGCCAGATGATTTCGCTAAGTCTCAGGCTGAGCTCTGGGAAAAGGGGCTGGCTGACTGGGGGCAGTCGGTCGAGCGTATTAAAAAACTCCGCCAAAATGTTGATATGGCAGTTTATACACCTGGAAGTTCAGCGGGTTTACCCGTTAGCGTGCTCAGGTCTTTTAATGCACCCTCAGAAGCCCTGCGCAATGATACTGACTTGTACCGTGAGCGCCTTCAAACCACCTCAACCAGCCTTTTAGCTCTTATGGGTATAGATGCTGACCCAGTAACCAGTCGTGAGCATATTCTGATTGCTAATATCTTAGACCGCACCTGGACGGATGGCAAAAATCTGGATATTGCAGGACTGATTCGCGCCATTCAGCAGCCACCTTTTGAGCGTATCGGGGTCATGGAACTGGATATGTTTTACCCTGCTAAAGACCGCTTTGAGCTGGCTATGAAACTTAATAATCTGTTGGCAGCCCCAGGTTTTGAAGCATGGCTCGAGGGTGAACCTCTAGATATTCAGAAAATGCTATACACCCCTGAAGGTAAGGCCAGGGCAGCTATTTTTACTATTAGTCACTTGAGTGACAGCGAGCGTATGTTTTTTGTCTCGATGCTGTTAAATGAAATGCTCGCCTGGATGCGTACACAAAGCGGTACCAGCAGTTTAAGAGCGCTGCTTTATATGGATGAAATCTTTGGTTATTTGCCACCTACGGCAAACCCTCCCTCAAAGACACCGATGCTGACCTTATTAAAGCAAGCCAGAGCCTTTGGTCTAGGTCTCGTCCTTTCTACCCAAAACCCAGTTGACCTCGACTATAAAGCGCTGTCTAACTGTGGTACTTGGTTTATTGGGCGTCTTCAAACAGAGCGCGATAAGGAGCGGGTGCTAGAAGGCTTACAGGGTGCAAGTCAGCAAGGCTTTAATGCTCAGGATATGGCAGCAACCTTGTCGGGTTTGGGAAAACGTACGTTTTTACTGCACAATGTCAATGAAGATGCGCCGACTATTTTTCAGACCCGCTGGGTCATGTCTTATCTGGCAGGGCCATTAAGCAGAGATCAAATAAAACGGCTTATGGCTGATTACAAGTCAAGCTCGAGCGTAACTTTAGCCCCTGCGCCCTTGAGCCAGCCGCAAACTCAGGCTTCAGCTAGCGAGCCCCCAGTCATGCCCCAGGGTATTCCTGTTTATTATGCTCCTGCCAGTGGTGCAGGTACAGATATCATTTATTATCCAGCGGTGGCTGGTTTTTGCGATGTTCATTACTCGAGCGCTAGCGTGGGTGTCAATGAAAACATGCCTTTGGGGCTAGCTACCGATTTTGAAGATGGCCCTATTGTGATTGACTGGGAACATGCTTTTGACTTAAAGTTTAAGCCTCAGGACTTGGCAGCTAAACCCCTAACAGGTGCCCAGTATGGTGACCTAGGTAAAGATGCCAAAGACAGCAAATCCTATGACAAATGGCAAAAAGACCTCGTGCAATATATTCGGCAAAAACGTCCGCTTACGCTTTATAAGAGTAAAGCGTTTAAAGAGACCAGTAAGGTAGGCGAAAGCCAATCCGAATTTAGAGCCCGTTTGGCACAGTTGCAGCGAGAAGACCGTGATTTGCAAACGACAAAACTGCGGCAAAAATACGCTGACGCGCTTGAGAAATTACAAGAGCGCTTGCGCAAAGCTGAATATAACGTTGCCAAGCAAGCAGAGCAGGCCAAACAGCAGCAAATGCAAACCTTAGTCAATGTTGGAACCACCCTGCTAGGTGCCTTTATGGGACGTAAGGCCATTAGCTCTTCGACGATTTCAAGAGCAAGCCGCAGTGTTATGAGTGCGGGGCGTATGCAGCAAGAGCATAAAGATGTGGCGGTAGCGCAAGAAACAGTAGAAGGCATTCAGCAGCAAATGGCTGACCTTGAGGCCGAGCTTGGACAAGAAATTGATAAACTATCGGGCACGATTGACCCCAGTACGCTCGAGCTAGACGAAGTTTCCATTAAAGCCAATGCCAGTGATGTCAATCTGGACGCCTTTATGCTTTTATGGCTACCTTGCCGCCGAGACGCTCAAGGTGTGCTCAAACCTGATTGGAGTTAAGCACTTAAAGCTAAAAAGATAAGTGGTGGTTCAAATTAGGCTGTTATTGCGAATGCGAAAGATTTGCTCTGGTAAACACCTACCTGGGCGAAATCAAAATCTGACCAGCAGTCAGGATGCTACCGCCAGCAAAAAATGAAGAATCGCTTAACGGCTTTGGCAAACTGCCGATAGCTTTTTTTACAAAGCTGCCTCATCTTTAAGCGTTAGACTGTGACCGTGCGTTTTACGCTGTTTTATCTGATACTTCTTTGCTTGCAAGGCTTTTGGGATGCTCTCTTAGCGCCCTTGCCTGCGCCTGATTTTTTTCTTTTGGGCATGGTGGTACTGGTATGGCGTTTAAAACCTTGGCAACTCGTCTTAGTTGCTTATGGCATGGGGCTATTGCAAGACATTATGGGGCATGGGATTTTAGGCATTCATGCACTCGGCTTAGGGGCCGCAGCCTTAGGCGCTATTATGGTTTGGTTGCAACTGGCACAATCGGGTATTTTTGCTCGTACGCTCATTGTGATTGGGGCGCTGGGTGCCAAATGGCTGGTTATCATTCCACTGATAATCTGGCAAACAGGTGTGCTCGAGTCTTCGCTTGAAGCCTTAAGAATTGCCCCTATTGAAATTGTTTTTAGTCTCTTAGCCAGTTTTATTATTATTCCTTGGGGTATTTCGCTCTTTCAAAGATCACTTTTACTGGGTAGAGAAGCATGATTAACCGCCTGCGTATCTTGCTCGCCCTTATTTTTTCAGTGCTGCTTATTTTTACC
>JAHEBB010000568.1 GCA_024642575.1 Trueperaceae bacterium
GTTATTTCAGTAATCTCCTGTTGGGTCACGCCAGTTTGCCTGGATTTAGCGAAAAAGTTTCCTTTTCGACCTTTACGGTCAATACACTAGGGTCATTTATTTTAGCTTTTTTGGTTTTTGGATTTGCAGATAACTGGAGACCCGAATTAAAACTTGCCATCATGACAGGGTTTTTAGGGTCGTTTACGACTTTCTCAACCTTTGAGGTGGAAACGCTGCATTTGATTGATAAAGGTCAAGCTTTTTTAGCACTCGCTTATGTCCTACTTAGTGTCAGTATGGGGTTTCTAGCTGCCCTGGTGGGTCGCTGGCTCGCTTTACAGTTGAAATAGCACAGAACTATTCTTGAAAAAAATCTTATGAACAGACTTTCTCAATAAAATATTGATGCACTCGAGCGTCCTGGGCTAATTCTGGGTGAAAAACCGTTGCCATGAGGTTCGCCTGTCTCGCCATGATGGCATGTCCCTCATATTCGGCTAAAACCTCAACGTCTTTGCCAACACGTTCAATTCTTGGTGCTCTTATAAAAACAGTATGAAAAGGCGTTTCAAAACTTTTGACAGCAACATCTACTTCAAAGGAAGCAACCTGACGCCCATAGGCATTTCGCGCTACGCTTATATCCATCAAATTCAAACGAGGTTGTTCAGGAAATCCAACAATTTCAGTTGCAATAGCAATGGCTCCTGCACAGGTTCCCCAAACGCATTTACCGGTTTTTGCAAAAGATGTTATAGCAGTATCAAGCTCAGAACTACGCATAAGCTTGGCCATTGTGGTGGATTCTCCTCCAGGGATAACCAGACCCACTAGGTTTTCCAAATCTTGAGGCAAACGAACTTCGACAACTTTAACCCCGAAGCTTTCAAACATGAGCCGATGTTCTCTAAATGCACCTTGTAATGCCAAAACGCCTACTTGCATAGGCGCTATTATGCTACGCAGCTCGAGCGAGGCAATGTATCGGTTAAGGTATTAGCGGTTCTTTATTTAAATAAACTCGGTATCAAAAATTGTTTTGAGACGCAGTAACACCCTGGATTATGGCCGAAGCTACAACTTGCTGCACAGCAATACTCAGCGCCATCATAGGAACAGCCTCTTTTGCGCAAGTGCTTAAGACAAAAGCTGTATCCCCATCATGGATGGTGTGAGAAGGTCTTGTTACGCTTGCAATACCAATATGTGCAGCTTGAGCTAGTGCTTTGGCTTCAGCTTTTGAAAGTACTGCATCGGTAGCAACGGCTATTAGAGTCGTATTTGTTCCAGGGCTAACATAAAGGCTTGCTAAATTTTCCAATGCTTTTTCCCGATTTGGCGATCTCGAGCCTGCTACAAGGTTTCCTGATTTATCAACAATATCGCCAACAGCATTTGAAACAGCCAAAGCTGCCACTGTGGCCTGACCCACTTTAATGACAGCAGCGCCCAATCCCCCTGCCGAAGCATGTTCAAACCCCAAATATTTCCCCACTAACGCACCTGTGCCTGCTCCTACCAAACCTGTCGCATGGGCTTCTGTACTGGCAGTCTCAGCTGCCAAAAAGCCTGCCTTGGCATCGGGTCTTATTTTGCTATTGCCATTTAAAAGATCAAAAATGACGGCAGCTGGCACAATAGGCACAGGGCCCGCAGGGGTTAATAGGCCGATGTTTTTTTGCTCGAGCCAATCCACCACACCCGTAGCTGCTGCTAGGCCAAAAGCACTTCCACCTGTGAGTAACAGAGCATGGATTTTTTGCACTGTTTTTTCAGGCTCGAGCAGCGCCAGTTCGCGGCTCCCTGGTGCGCCACCCAGTGCCACTGCCGATGCAATACATCCGTCTTCTGGGCAAAGAATGACTGTACAACCCGTTTTAGCTTCTGGGTTTGTCCAGTGTCCAACTTTTATGCCCTCTACAGCCGTAAGCGTTTGGTTCATATCAGTTTAAATAGTTGGCAATTTCATCAGGTTTAATTTTGCGGTACTCAATGTTTTCTCTAGGTGTTGCAGAAGTTGCCCGCCGATTGGTCGTTTTATCCACAGGAATTTCAATAGTCATATCTGCCCCCACCGAATTTGCTGGAAACACGGTGTCGGCTAAAAAGGCTGCTTCTACCCCACCACTGCCCACTTGACCCGTTTCGAGGTTTAAGCTGCGCATTACAATACCCTCAGGCATAGGAAAAGATGAGGGTAAATCTGCCCGATTTGCTAACGCTGCTTGCACAAAATCTTTCCAGATATAAACAGGTTGACGAGAGCTGCCCACCGTACCATTTTCACGGGTTAATTCGGCTGGCATCTTTTTCGGGATAGGGCGATTATCGTCATAGCCAATCCAAACCGCAGCCACCATGCCCGGCGTAACGCCGACAAACCAGATATCTCTCTCGGAATTGGTTGTGCCAGTTTTGCCACCCACCCAGCGACCGTCAATCTTGGCGCGGTTACTAAAACCAATAGAATCATTAACATTGCCATGTAACATATCTAGCATGATATAGGCGGTTTGCGGTGTCCAGACTCTGGTCATATGAGGTTCTGCTTCATAGAGCAAATTGCCCTCAGCATCTTCAACACGTTGAATAAAATAAGGTTCCACTCTGACGCCCCCATTGGCAAAGGCAGTGTATGCAGCAGCATGCTGTATAGGCGTGGTTTCAATGCTCCCAAGGGCCATAGAGGTTACAGGCAAAACGTTCTTATAGCCAAGCTCCGTAGCTCTTTCTGCTACTGCTTCAGCACTGGCAGCCTCGAGCGCTTTTATCGCAGGAATATTTCTAGAGGTGTCCATATGATAACGAATGGTCTTTGCGCCAAAAAAGATGTTGTCGTGGTTACCTGGAATATAGTCAGGTTGACCTGGTTGTTTAAAAATGGTCTTTTCATCTAGCATGACGGTTGCCTGAGAAAGACCCGCCACTTCTATGGCAGTGGCATAGGCAATGGGTTTAAAAGAACTGCCAGGTTGACGTTCAGCTTGAAGGGCGCGGTTGTACTCCCCAGGTTTTTCACCTGCAATTAAATGCCCACCCACCATCGCCAGCACTTCCCCTGTACTCGGGTCTAAACCAACAATGGCTAGCTCCGCACCTTCTGGCACTTCGGCTTGTAGAGAAGCCTCATTGGCGGCAATTTGAGCTTCATAATCAATGGTGGTGTAAACCTTTAGACCCCCGCGGCGGTAAACCAGCTCCTCACCAAAATGCTCGGTGAGCCAGTTGCGCACGGCCCACATCACGTGATCTGAAAGGGTTGAACCAATACTTGTTTGTACGACAGGGGGTTCACCTGTGCGCTCAGCAGATACTAAGCTGCCATCTTGGTTATAAACGACATTCCAGCCTTTGGGTTGAATAGGTT